>CAYHXI010000001.1:0-61498 GCA_964360565.1 uncultured Methanosarcinales archaeon
ACGGGGGGTTGTCCCTTACGGGGACGTAGCGCCTACTGATTATGCTCAAGGATTTTGAAGGCGCTAAACACGTACATTCTTTCGAATATTTTATAAACCAACACTACACAAGAAGCAACTAATTAATGGGGGGATAAAAATGACAGAAGCAAACAACAGTTATGAATTAAAAGGAAGAGGATTTGAAAGTGTGAGAGAGTTATGTGCAGATTTAAGGAATAAACTGAATGCAGAAGGATTTAATTTAATTCCTGGTGAGAATTGCACTAATATGGATGGAGTTCCGTTAACAGATGGCAAAGCAGTCGGTTTAGTTTATTTATTAAGTGCAGATGATAAAAATAATGGAGTGGAAATATCAGTAGTATCTGATAAGTCTGCAGTACTTGAAGGTGAATCTTTCTTTGACTATAGATTCTCAAAAGCAACAGTTAGACCATTCGGAGAAGTTGATGATGAAAGATTGAAAAACGGATTAGTTGAAGTGCTTTACGAACAGATGAGAAGAAATTATTTTAGCAGAAGAGTCGATGCTCTTGTTGCTGGAAAGGAGGATTAAAAATGACAGAACAAAAACTTAGTTTGGATGAAATGATTGATTTGGCGAAAGCGTTTGATAAGAATGGAAAGTGGAGGTTTGGAAAGACTAGAAATCCACAATTCTTTGAGGTTTTAGAAACTGAAAAATTAGATGAGGTATATATGAAATTTTCACGTGATTGTAATACTTCGCTCAGATATTCCATCTATTTATCAATCAATGGAAGAGATTCTGAGGACGAGATCATAGTTGAAAATTATTTCGTTGACAGAGGTATTGTAAAGAATCGTAGGCCTAGTGAAGAATATTTGAAAATATCTGAACTTTATTCCATAGTTAAACTGGGCGCTTACGCTTCTCAATCAGAAAGACAAAGACAAATAGATGCTGAAGCGAGTTACAGACATATTTTAATTTCACAAAGAAAAACTGACGCAATAGAAATAGCAAAAAAATTAATTGAGAAATAACTTTTTTAATTATTTTTTTCAGTTCAAGTCCTGCGGACATTTAGATTAAATTTGTGAGTTCGCAAGCTCACTCAGCAAATTTAATAAACTATTAAAAATTGACTTCTATTTTACTTTTGTGTTATTTTAACAAAGCTAATCCTGTTTTATATTCTTCTATAGTTTCGCTGGATTGTATTCCTGCTTTTATTGCTTCTTGCATCATTTCATTAACAGTTACTCCTATTTTTTCAGCTGCTTTATCAATTGAGCACTTTCCTTCTCGGTATAGTTCTAAGTATTTTTTAATAAGTTTCACATTCATAACAGTCATAAAAAACATTAAGTATAAGTAATATAAAATATTTTCTGTTATAATTTTTGCTGAGTTTACGAACTCGCAAAAATTCAATACTCAATCCCTCTCCTTGCCAATATTCCTCTATCGTAAGGGTGCTTTATTCTTCTTACTTCGCTAACGTAATCTGCAACTTCCATTAATTCTTTTGGAGCGTCACGACCGGTAAATAATAGTTCAACATGCTGAGGTTTTTCTTTAATTAAATCCAGCGCAGCTTGAATGGGAATCAAACCTTTTTTTAAAGAGCAATTTATCTCATCCAAAATAACAACATCATGTTCACCTTTTTTAATTATGTTAAACGCATGCTCTAAAGCTCTTCTTGCCGGCTCTGCTTCTTCATTATCTGAAGGAAAATGATAATATTTGCCTCCTCCTTTTGGACCAACTGGTTTTATTTCTACTTTATTTCCTCCTTCATACTCAAACATTTTCAGCTGTTTATCTTCCAAAGCATCTTTGCCGAACTGCACAATAGTCATGCTCGGAAGATATTTTTTAACAGCAAAAAGTTCACCAGTGTCCCCGCTCTTAAGAAACTGAATCATGTAAACCTTGAATCCCTGACCTATTGCTCTCAGTGCAAGTCCTAATGAAGAAGTAGTTTTTCCTCTACCATCTCCAGTAATGACGTGAACTAAGCCGTTTCTAGATTCCATGAGTAGTATGTAGTCAGTGGTCTGTAGTCTTTGATTAATGGTTGGTGGCCTGTATTCAGTAGTGTAGATTTATTATCCACCAACAAATGACTACTCACTACTTTCTACCGACCACTAACTACGCTAAGCTGCAAACTGAAAATCCACAGCTAGGACAGGTTGCGCATCCTTCGCTGAAAAAGATTTTACTGTTGCACTCGGGACAAAGGTCATCAGACTCTTGTTTTACAACAGATGGTTGTTGCACTTGCAAAGAAGGCTCGTTCTTTAATTTCTTTTTCTCTTCCAAATTAATATTGAGCACTTGAACATCTTTGCTTCCATCTCTGTAAATAGTCACTCCTTTGCAGCCGAGTTTGTAAGCCAGCAAATAAACTTCTTCAACATCTTTTGTTGTTGCCCAATTAGGGAAGTTTACTGTTTTGCTAACCGCATTATCTGTAAATTCTTGGAATGCTGCCTGCATTCTGCAGTGCCAGTACGGAGAGATGTCGTAAGATATTCTGAAAACATTTTTGACATCATCTGGAATCTCACCGAGGTCTTGAATTGTTCCTTTGTTAGCTATTTTTTTCATCAATTCTTCAGAGTAAAATCCTCTTTCTTTAGCTACTCTTTCAAAATATTCATTGATGTAAACTAATTCTTTTCCATCCATGACTACTTTTGTAAAGCAAAGCGCAAACAAAGGTTCTATTCCTGAACTGCAATCTGCTATCATACTAATAGTTCCAGTTGGAGCAATAGTTGTTCTCGTGCAATTTCTTATCGGAGTGCCTCCTTTGTATATACTTATGTCAAAGTTTGGGAATGGTCCTCTTACTTTTGCCAGCTCCATAGATGCTTTGTCTGCTTCAGTAGATACGAACAACATTAAATCTCTTGCAAGATTTACTCCTTCTTCGCTGTCGTATTTTACTTTCATCTGGAATAAAAGATCTGCAAAGCCCATGATTCCTAAACCTATTCTTCTGTTAACTTTGCACATATAATCTATCTGAGGCAAAGGATATTTGTTCATATCAATTACATTGTCTAAAAAGTGTATTGATGTGTGAACCATGCCTCTTAACTTTTCCCAGTTTACTTTGCCAGCATCATAAATTTTAGAAAGATTTATACTTCCAAGATTGCAAGCTTCGTAAGGAAGCAAAGGTTGCTCTCCGCAAGGATTTGTGCTTTCTATTTGTCCAAGAGTTGGAGTTGGGTTAGCTCTTGAATTATTTATTCTATCTATAAAAACAACTCCAGGGTCTCCAGTTTTCCAAGCCATTACAACAATTAAGTCGAATACTTGTCTTGCACTTAATCTTTTCATAGCCACTCCAGTTTTAGGATGAACTAAATCATAGTCTTCTCCTTTTTCTAGAGCTTCCATGAATTTTTCTGTTATTGCTACAGAGATGTTGAAATTAAGAAGAGTTTTGTTATCTTCTTTCATAGTTATAAATTCTAAAATATCTGGATGGTCAACTCTTAGGATTCCCATATTTGCTCCTCTTCGTTTACCTCCTTGCTTTACTACTTCGGTTGCGGCGTCAAAGACTTTCATGAAGCTTATAGGTCCTGAAGCAACTCCTTTAGTGCTTTTGACAATATCATTCTTAGGCCTCAATCTTGAGAAGCTGAATCCTGTTCCTCCACCGCTCTTGTGAATTATTGCAGTGTGTTTTACAGAATCAAATATTTCTTCCATACTGTCTCCAACTGGAAGAACAAAACATGCAGACAATTGCTGAAGCTCGTTTCCTGCATTCATTATTGTGGGAGTGTTGGGCAAGAATTCAAAGTTGCTTAAAATATCATAAAATTCTTTTTCAGTTCTTTGAACATCTTGACTGTATCTTGAATCTGCTTGAGAAAGATTATGCGCGATTCTAGTCATCATTTCCTCAGGACTTTCTATTATACTGCCAGACATATCTTTTTTCAAATATCTTTCTCTAAGAACTGTTAAAGAGTTCATAGATACTTTTAATGCAGTTGTTTTGCCGTCTAAAAGTGCAGACTTAGAATCTCTTAATTCTCTTCTTTTTTCTCTGTATAAAATGAATGTTTTTGCTGTTTTTGCGTGGCCGTTTTCCATTAAAACTTTTTCTACCACATCTTGAACTTGTTCGACTGAAGGAACTTCATTAGGTTTAACATTTTTTTCTAACATCAATACAACTTTTCCAGCTAATTCTTCTGCTTTGATTCTATCTGAGCCGCCCACTGACTGGGCTGCTTTAAAGATTACTTCAGTTATTTTATCTTTCTGAAATGGAACAATATTTCCATCTCTTTTTTTTATTTGCGTTATTGTTGTTAATTCTTGAGTCATTTTCTTTAGGCCTCCTCTTTTTAGTCTGTGGTCAATAGTCTAGGGTCTGTAGCTTTTTGTAAATCTCTACTGACTACCGACCACTTACTATTAACTACTTTTTTCGGTTGCTGCAAGCTTTTAATCTCTGCAGTGAATTGTGAAACATCCTTGAATCTTCTGTAAACTGAAGCGAATCTAATGTATGCAACTTCATCTATTTCTTTCAAGAAACGCATAACCATTTCTCCAATTAATTTACTTTTAACTTCAGATTGATCTAATCTTAGCAAAGAAGATTCTATTTTGTCAACTATTTCATCTATTTTTTCTCTTTTAACTGGACGTTTTTCGCAAGCTCTAATTAATCCTTTGAGAAGTTTTTCTCTTGAGAATTGTTCGATTCTTCCATCTTTTTTAATTACTGAAAGTCCGCTCATTTCAACTCTTTCGTAAGTTGTAAATCTTTTAGAGCAGTCCTCACACTCTCTTCGTCTTCTTATAGATTCAGAATTTGGAGTCAGCCTGCTGTCAAGCACTCTTGTTTCTTCATTTAAGCAAAATGGACATTTCAGTTTATTCACCTTTTTTATTTTTACAGTTGTTTTTCCAGAGTAAAGAAAATTACTGAACTAGTAATTTTCTAACTCCAAAAAGTCTTTAGCCTTTTCCGAGTAACAACAAACAGTGTTTTACCGTCGTAAAACCACAATATGTTGTGTTTTATCATTGAACTAAGACACTAGATAAGAATTTCCATGTTTATAAATATATTGTAATGGAAAAATATATTATATAAAAGATATAGAATTATGGCATATTTCCTGAATTCGCAAGCTCATTCAAGGAAATATGAAAAGTTTATAAATAACTTCGTTTTGAAACTAATAAATTAGGAGGTGTTGTGTATGTTTGAAACAATACAAAAAAAATTTGAAAGTTTAGACAGTGTCTTTAACCAAAAAGCATATGACTCTGCCATAGATTCTGATAAAATTAGTGGGTTTGATCCCAATTCAGATAAACTTGATGAAAAATTAAAGAATTCGTGGCTAACTAGCATTCCTTTTGCGAAATTAACTGGCAAAGAAACTAAGTATGTTCTTCTTGAAGTAACTTTAGAAAGCGATGGCAAAAAATATTCTCAAAAACTTCTTCGTGGCTTTGAACAAGCAATAGATTCACATCCACTCATCGCTGAGTATTTTTTGAAAGAAGTAAAGTCCAAATTAGATGGTCTTTTAGAGCTTCCTCAAAGATGGCCAGAATCTGGCGAAGGAATTTATAAAAATCCAATTCCACAAATTGTAGTGGAAAAAGAAGGAGTGAAATTAACTATCTCCGTTTTAGGCGGTGCAAAGTACGATTTAAAAGATAAACGCATAAATCGAAGAGGTCATAGCCAAGCATTTGGAGCGATACATTCTGAGTATAACAACGAAGTGAATGATATGCTGAAAATGCTGGTGAAGAGAGAAGAGTTTAGCGGGTTTGAAGTTTAATCATAAATATTCTTTCTGTGCCCTACTTTTACTATCAGTACTTGCAGAATATTTTGATTTATTTCTAAAATAACTCTATAATCTCCTACTCTTAGTCTGAAGAAAGGACTTCCAACAAGTTTTTTAACATATCTGTGAGGGTTTATTCTTAACTGTCCGACTTTGTTGTATATTTGTTTAGCTATATTTTTATCAAATTTTTTTATAGAATCTAATGCAGAATCAGCCCAGATTAATGTAAATTCCATTATAATCCCAGCACTGTTTTTGCTTGTTCGTGAGTTTTAAACTTGCCTTTTCTTATTTCTAATCTTGCATTTTCAATTTCTTTTTTTGTTTCTTCACTAAGTTCTCGGTTATTTTCCACTAATGTTTCTATCAGATCGTTATACGTTTCTCTCTGAAAAATCTTCATTCCATCCAAGATTTTTTTCAAGGCATAAGTTATTTGTATTGTCGTTGTCTCACTCATAATATCAAGAATAAGTAGAAGTATTTAAATTCTTCTATAATGTACTATAGCACAGTATATTGAGATATAGTTGGTCAATCGATTAATTTATTTAATTGTTCGAGTCTTTTGCCAGATATACTGCGAGAAATATTAATATTAGGCAATTCTGCGTCATTTTCTCCAAGATTATATCTGAACATTTTCCAAGGCATATTATCTCCTAAGTCAATATCGTAATTTATTGAAAAAGAATCTCTCCATAATGTTACATTTGCAGTTATTTTAACTCCATCTGAGAAAAAGTATGTTTTTTCTTTAGTAGTACTCACAGTAAATTTGAACAGGTATCTCACTATTGGAACATCAAATAAAGGTTCATATGTTCTGCTAAGTTCTGTTCCATTCTCTGATACATCATTCATTATTCTTTTCTCTATATTTCTATAAAAGATATTCATTTTAGCTTGTTCTACTATTTCTTCAATGTCTTGTGAAAAAGGTAATTCTGTTGGTTTATCTTTATTATAAACCCTACATCCTATGATTTTATAATTGCCAAATCTTTCAGGAGTTAAGTCTTCAACATATGTGCCACAATCATTCTTACTAAAAAATTTATGATTTTTTCCGACAGCATGATTTTCAGGTATTGTAAAAACTACAAACTTTCTTCCATTAGATAAAAAGTATACTTTTTTATAACTAGCATATTCTGGACCAATATTTTTGACAGAATATGATTCAAAAGTATCTTTAATAATTACATCTACCGACTCATTCATAAACTCATTTTGTTCTTCTTTTGATTTAATAAATAATGGAACTGATGCTAATACAATTGATGCCAATCCAAGTCCGATTTTAGTTTTTAATTTCATTTTATTCTTTAATCGATTAACTTATTTAATTGTTCTAGTCTTTTGGGAGAGATTACACTTTCTCCACCCACAAAAGCTTTTTCTTCCGGTTGGGGTTTCATCGCACCATATCTGAATAATACTAATTCAGTATTATTTCCTTTATCTATGAAGTAGCCAATATTTTTGCAATGTCTTGAAGTATTTCCATAGCATTTTGATGCTTTAGCTTTAATTTTGGTTCCATCATCAAGAATGTATGCCTTTTCTTTAGTAATTGCCACAGTAAATTTTAATAAATCCTTTAATATAATAACATCCCATATTGGTTCAGAAATCGATGAGACTTCAGTTCCTGTGCTGAAAACATCATCAATTATTTTATTTTCTATTTTTCTATAAAATATATCTATTTTAGCTTGTTCTGCAATAGCTTCAATATCTTTTGATGATGCCAATTTATTTTCGCTATCTGGCTGATAAATTCTTAATCCTGCGATGGTATAATCTTCAAGAATTTGTGGTGTTTCATCTTCCACATATCTTCCGCAATTAATCCACTCAGAAGAATTTTGTGTTTTTTTTAAATTTTCAGGTATTGTATAGACTCCAAAATCTCTTCCATTTGGCAAAAAATATATTTTTAATAATTCTTTTTTATTATTTAGAAAAGGTTTTGTTGGAAGTAAACCCTTTCCAGTCGCATCAAAATTATACTCATACACATCTCTTCCAATAATATCTATTGGCTCGTTTTGTTCTTTTTCTTTAGCAAAGAAAGGAAGCGAAGCAACTACAACAGAAGCTAGTCCGAGTCCGATTTTTGTTCTTAGTTTCATCCCACAAATCCCTTAACTACATCTGATGCTATAGAAAATCCAACTCCTTCAAAGCCAGAAACTTTCATCGTATTAATTCCAATTATTTTTCCAGCTTTATTTATGAGTGGTCCGCCGCTGTTTCCTGGATTAATTGGAACGTCAACCTGCAAATAATTTATTCCATTAATGTTTCTTAGCGCGCTTACTATTCCTTCAGTAACTGTAAAATCAAGCCCTCCAGGACTGCCTAGCGCAACTGCTTTTTCTCCAACTCTAATATTAGAAACATCTTCAAAAGAGAATTCATTAAAAGTTCCGCTGATTTTTATTAGCGCTAAATCTTTTGTAGAATCTGTTTTAACAACTTGAGCAGAAAAAGTTTTGCCGTCAAAAGTTTTTACTATTATACTTCCTGCTCCATCAACGACATGATTATTTGTTACTATAACTCCATCTGATTTAACAATCGCTCCGCTGCCGATTTTTCCACCTGCATTTATGCTAACAACAGAATTAATTACGTTGCTTATTGTATTGCTGAAGTCCGCTCCAATATCCAGATTTGCAAGGTCTTTTTTAAGATTAGCGCTGGTTACCTGAACTTGATTAAGTTGAGTGGTTAATTGAGATAATTGCTGTTTATTATCCTGCTTTACAGATTCAATATTACTCTGAATATTTTGAACATTTCTGTTAATCTCTGTTTTAAGTTCAGTACTTGTGCTTTTAAGTTCTTGGTCAACTTGTTTAAGACTTTCCTGAGCGGCAGAAAGTTTTTTATCTTGCTCTCCTAACTTATTTATTTGCTCAGATTTAAAATTCTCTAATTCAGAATTAAGCTGGCTGATTCTACCAGTATAATCGTTAACAAGCTGTCCTGTAACGCTTTGCTGATATTCATATCCTGTAATTGACATTCCTATAACTAATACTAATGTCAGTGAAAATAAGATTACGTCTCGCATAGGATGGTTTATCTTCTGGAGGTTTTTAAATGTTTTTCCGGTTTAGCCGAAAATTTTCTTGAAAAACGCCATTTATTCAACTGATTTTTCGGTCAGAACCGAAAGGTTTCCGGTTTTTTCGCAAATCTTTCGGAATTTTTACCATAACACATTTTAATGGTAAATTCGAAAAATTTATTTTGTAATGCGCATAATCTACACATACCATGCTAAGAAAAGAATGAAACAAAGGGGATTGAATTCGTTACATGTTGAATATATATTAAATCATCCAGATTATGTTAAAAACTCTATTGACAACACAAAGGAGGCAACAGGTTCGATTGAAAACAGATCGATTAAAGTTGTATTTGTTGTGATAGAAAATTATATAAACATCATTACAGTAATATAAGACCATGAAGCTAGAATACGATAAATCGGCAGATGCAGCATATATCTATTTGCAATTCCCAATAAAAGAAGGAGAAGTAAAGAAAACAGTTGAATTTAAGCATAACATAATTCTTGATTTTAATGCTAAAAACAAACTTTTAGGGGTTGAGATTCTTAATGCAAGTAAAATGTTAACCAAAGAAAGTCTTTTGAAAAATGTTGGTTAGATGAATTTATATCAAAAATTGATTAAAGTAATAATATACTGTAGCAATCGCTAGCAGAACTTCGCAGAAATGAATTAAGTAAACAACTTTTCTTTCACCTGCTCTGCCTGTGGTTTTTCTCCAGAAGGAAACAGCAACATGAGTTAAACTATACCAATGCTTGTATCGGTTGACCAAACCTTTGCCAGGGATGTTGTTTGCAAAGCTTTCTTTTTGGAACAATCCTCTTAATTTTAAAAAGAACTCGACATAATAAGGAATAAACAATATCAATGCAAATTTTTCTACGTTTCCGTAAATCGCAATTATTGCAATTGCCGCTCCAATAGGATAAGTTAAAGTGTCTCCTGGAAATACTCTTGCGGGATATTTGTTGAACAAATAAAACGCGATGAGTGATGCAAGAAATACAGCTGCTATAAGAGCGGCCATAGCAGAGCCACTCAAATAAGAAATCAATCCAAGAGTTCCAATTATTATTATTCCCATTCCTGCCTCTAAGCCGTTGAAACCAGCAATCATATTAAACGCGTTGGATGCTCCAACCATTCCTCCAGGAATAACTATCAGAGGATATAGTATTCCTAAATCAACCGCTCCAAAAAAAGGAAATGACATTATTTTTTGTCCTGCATTTACGGCCATTATTGGAAGGGCAATAAGTAGAGAGCCTATCGTCTTTTGATACTGCCTCAAACCGATCTTCCATCCTAAAATGTCGTCGACTAATCCGATTACTAAAGCAACAAGTAGGCTAGATGATGCCGCCATGACTAAAAAGATATCTTTAACATTCTTGTAAACAAAAACATGAATTGCAATATAAATTAATATTCCTATAACTGAAGAAAAAATAACAACTAATCCTCCAAGTTCTGCAACAGGCCTTTCATCGAGTTTATGAACATCTTTTCCTACAAGATTGTGCTGTCGTGCACGCTTAATCCAGTAAGGAAGTATAAGCAGTGTTAAAAAGAAAGACAATAAAACAACAGATAAAACGTATGCTGATGGCATTTAATTCTTTAGTCTCCCGCGTTTACTTCACTATCCCACTTATCTCTAGGATTGTCTTCTCGAGCAATTAAAAACTTATCCATAACTAAATAATCTATTCCAGTACCCATCATGCATTTGTAAGCATTTTGAGGAGTACAAACAATAGGTTCTCCTCGAATGTTGAACGAAGTATTTATCAAAATAGGAACTCCGCTTAATTTTTCAAAAGCTTTTATCACTCCATAATATCTTGAATTTTGTTCTTTTGTTATCGTCTGTAGTCTTCCTGAGCCGTCGACATGAGTTACTGAAGGAATAATCTTTCTTTTATTTTCTTTAATCGGATAAACAAAAAGCATAAATTCTTCTTCATCTTTATCAATGTCAAACCATTCGTGAACATCTTCTGCAGTTATAACTGGAGCAAATGGCCTGAAGTGTTCTCGATGTTTGACTTTCAAATTTAGTATTTCTTTCATGTTAGGATTGCTTGCATTCGATAGGATGCTTCTAGAACCAAGCGCTCTAGGACCCCATTCCATTCTTCCTTGAAACCATCCAATAACTTTGTCTTCATAAATTAATTTTGCAGTTGTGCCAACCAGTTCTTCATCGTTTTTGAATTCTGAATAAACAATTTTGTTGTCATCAAGAAATTTCTTTATTTCTTCAGTTTTGTAACCTGGCCCTAAGTAAGCATTCTTCATAACGTAATGTCTCTTAAAATCAAATATAGAATGATAAACATAAGATGCACATCCTATGCTTGTTCCAGAATCGCTTGCCGCAGGTTGAATAAAAATATTTTTGAAAGGAGTGTTTTTTGTTATTTTTCCATTAGCCACACTATTTAATGCAACTCCTCCAGCCATGCAAAGATTATCTGAGCCAGTTAACTTGTGCAGATAGTTCAGCATGGCAAATACTGCTTCTTCTGTTACTTTCTGAAGCGAAGCAGCCATATCTTTATGCTTCTGCTCAACAGTGTCGTTTTTTCCACGAGAAGGTCCGAATTCTGAAATAAATTTTTTGCTAGGCATAGTAAGTTTATAATGATACTCAAAATAACTCATATCCAAAGCATAGCTTCCATCAGGTTTTATATCAATTACTTTTCGCAATTTTTCATAATAAATTGGTTTTCCATACGGAGCTAAACCCATAACTTTGTACTCTGAATTATTCACGCTAAATCCTAAATAAGCAGTAACTGTACTGTACAAAAGTCCTATTGAGTGAGGAAAATGAATTTCTTTCAAAATTTTGACTTCGTTGCCTTTTCCAATTCCTAAAGTTGTTGACGCCCATTCTCCAACTCCATCAATAGTACAAATTGCAGATTCTTTAAATGGAGAGACTAAAAAAGAGCTCGCCGCATGAGCTAAATGATGCTCTATAAAAAATATTTTCTTTTTGAAACCTAATTTCTTTTTGATGATTTGAGGAATTCTTAATTTTTCAGTCAACCAGGAAGGCATGGCTTTAATGAATTGAGCATATGAAAAAGGAAATTTTTCTAAATGCTGAGACATCAAGCGGTCGAATTTAAGAATAGGCTTTTCATAAAAACCAATCTGGTCAATATTTTCTATTGTGATTTTCTCATGCTGTAAACAAAAATTTATTGAGTTAATTGGAAAACTAATATCGTGTTTTTTTCTAGTAAATCTTTCTTCTTCTGCAGCTGCAACAACAACTCCGTCTTTAATCAGAGCTGCCGCAGAGTCGTGGTAAAAACATGAAATTCCTAGTACGTACATTTTGAATTAATCCCTCCTGTTATTTTAAAATTGTCTGAAATAACTTTCTTTTGAATTGTTTTGTGTTTTGTCTATCCAGTATGAATTCACGTTCTCCTTTTCCAGCTTTAAAAACTTTTTTCCCACTAATTTTGCTGAAACTGATGTAAACCCAACTCCAATAAAATAAACAATTGAGAGAAGGACAGTATTAACTACTAAATTAACTTTGTCAGTAAAAGGTTTAATGAATTCTGAAAATCGTTCAAAACCTCCCTTAATACTCCTCCAAATACTCATAAGAATTGTTTTGATGATGTGGTTTTTAAAGATTATGCTTCATACATTGATTGGTATGCTCTGAGAGTCTTTTCTGCAGTTGCAAGAGTTGTAAATTCTTTCGCTCTCAATCTTCCTTTTTTAATTAAATTTTGTCTCATTTTATCATTTGCCAATAAATTTTTTATTGCTTGAATTAATTCTTCTTGGTCATTTGGATCTATTAACATTGCTGATTCTCCTGCTATTTCTTTAGTACTTGATAAATTTGAAGTAATTACAGGACAGCCTGATGCCATTGCTTCAATAACAGGTAAGCCAAAGCCTTCATAAAAGCTAGGATAAACAAATACTTCTGAGTTAGCATATAAACTTGGAAGGTCTTCATCTGGAACAAATCCTAATAGTTTTACTTGCTCTGAAATTCCTTCTTTTTTTATTAATGAAAATATTTCATCGTACATCCAACCTAATTTTCCACAGATGACTAAATCTAAATCTTCTCTTGGTAGTTTTGCAAATGCACTGATGAGAGTTGCAATGTTTTTTCTCGGTTCGATTGTTCCGACAAATAGAAGATATTTTTTGTTAATGTTATATTTGCTTAGAATTCTTTTAGTTTCTTTTTCATTTCTTTTCTCAAAAAAAATATCTTCAACTCCCAAATGAACTGTTTGAATTTCGTCTGGCTTTACTTTTAATATTTTGATAATATCCTGCTTCGTGTTTTCAGAATCTGCAAATATTAAATCTGCTCTTTTTGCAGCATGTTTTATCATCATTGGAAAATAAATTCTTTTTAAGAAAGTGTGATGCTCAGGATAGTTAAAGAATGTCATATCATGGATGGTTACTGCTTGTTTGCAGGTTTTGATAAATGGCAGGGTAAATCCTGGCGAATGCAGTAAATCTATTTTTTTTGTGACACAATACAGAGGTAGGATGAATTGTTCCCAAAGAACTCTCATAAACTTAATTTTAGAATAATTACTCAGCTTTATTATTTTAAAATTAGAATTAGTTATGTTAGCAAACCATTCAAAATTGTCTTCGTTTACGAATATAAAATATTTATTTTTATCATCAATTTTAGCCAAGTCATTGACTAAATTAGAAACATATCTTCCAATTCCTGCTTTTAGTTTACTTGGACCTAGAGTGTTTATGGCGATCTGCATTTAATATTATTTTTGTGCAATGGTACTTAAATCTAACGGAGAATCCTGTACATATTTAAGATTTAGTTTAAGTGCTATTTCTGCTTTCTGAAGCTCTAAACCAAGATAAGCTGCATGTTGAAGAGAGGAAACTAGTTCTTCGCGAAGGATAGTATTGTACAGTTCTTCTGCATTTTTACCAACAATTTCCACTCTCAGAACATTATCATTTGTGCAAAAACCTGCGCTTATTTCTTGAGTTTCTCTGTTGATTTTTATCAAAAAGTAGCCAGAAGGGTCTTGCTTCCATTCTTTATAGGTGTTGTAGCTGGCTTGAATTTTTTGGACTTTGGCTACTTTGATGTTATTCCAGCGGCCTTTTATATAACTCATAAAATAATAATTAAAGAATAAAGTATTTAAAATGTATGCTATATTAGAAAAGGACAAAAGTAACACATAAAATAGTTTGTCCTTTTCAATTTAGTTGAGGCCGAATAATGATGCGTTATTTATGTCCTCAACTATATGTACAAAACTTATTTTGTTTTATTTGATATTAAAATTTTTGAGTTTGAGAAAATATTTTTTTTTTTAATTTCTTTACAATATATCCAATTGTAAAAATGTGAATTCATGTGCCTCGTTTTTAAAAATAAAGAAAATTTATTTAATTTATTTTTTCTTAAAATTAAATTTATGCTGCTGCTAATTCTTGAGATTAAATTATTAATGTGGCTGGATTCAAACCATGAGAGAATTTTTTTATTTATTTCCATATTATTCTATGTTGTTTACGTTACCATTTATTGTTATCTTTTCAGTATTTATAGATAATAAAAAATTGATTTTAACAAATTCATTATTAAGATATAAATTTTCATTTATTTTTTTCATATTTGCAGATATTTTTAAAAATGTTATATTAGTATATTCAGTAATTTCACGTGATTTATTTGTTATTATCAGCGAAGTATTATCTGAAAAAGTGTAGTTAAATCCTGTTTTTAAAATATTTTCTAATATTTCGTTTGTTTCTGATAATTGCAAAGTTATGATTCTATTTATAAAACTGAAATCATTCTTTGGATGTTCTGGTTCTGGAATATTTGGCCACTGTTTTTGTATTATGTATCTATAGCTGGTGAATGCTAGAAGAACTAATAAAATTAAAACAAATAAATCAAATAAATTAATTAATCCTAAAATCTTTCCATTTTCATTGATAATTTCCATTTTATTTAACCATATCGTTGTATGCTTTTAAAGTTTTTCTTGCTATGCTCTAACAATTAAAATCTTTCGCTTTTTTAAATCCTTTTTCAATCAGTCACTTTTTTAATGTTTTATTCTTATTTATTAATTTATGTGTGATGATATATTTATTAAATAGTATATTTTAAAGCTTCAAAAGATTGAAGTTTCAGCCTAAATGAAATATTTTTAATAAATAATGTACTGCAATCCAAGGAGTTTTTCCCATCGCTAAAGCTGAAAAAAGTGCGGCTTGAACATTTACGAATGCGCTTAAATAAATTAACAAATTGAAAGCGTTTTTTGCCAGAAGATTTTTTGTACTATTGTACCAGAACTGAAGAGGAATTATTAAAGTGAATATTATCGGGAGAATATATCTGTTCGAGTAGCTCCCACCTTCCCAACTAAACGAAGCCATTAATAAATAAAACGGCAGAGTGATTCCTAAAATCAAAAATAGTTCTTTTTTGTGTGCTTTAAAGAATCCTTTAAATCCAAATATGCAGAATATTAAAATGGGGGAAAAGAACAAAAGTCCATAACTTGGTGAGAATAAAATGCCAAATAATCCTTCTAGGGTGTTAACAATAGCATCAGTTCTTCCAGTTTCAAAAATATTTCCAAAAAGAGTATAATTGTATGCCATTTGAGCAAATATAAATAAACAATAACCTGAGCTGAATTTTAATAAACTGGATATTTTTCTTTTTTTATAAAATAGGATGTAGGCTGCAAAAGGCACTGAAAATATTAAAAAAGGATATTTAATTACGAACATGAGTCCACCAATAAAACCAGCAAGAAGTGTGTTTTTTCTTACTACAACAAAATAAAACATCATGGTTAGAAGTGCAGTTGCATATGGCTCAGTATAAATTGTTTTAGAATAAAACCAGAGAGGAGTTGCAAAAGCATATAAAAACGTGAAAAAGAGGCTTCTTTTTTTGTTTTCAGAAAAGTGCAGTAAAGTTTTGTAGAAAAAAGACAATCCTAAAACACTCAACAACATGGTTGTTAATATTATTGTGAATTCAACGTACTGAGTGTTTCTTAAAGGAAATAAGAATAATCCAAACAGAACTGGAAGCCCTGGAGGAATAGTTGTTATAAATGACATGTTCTTTTCATTTAATTTAATGAACTCGAGGAATTCTGGTTTAATGCGTGTGGTTAAAGGATCTCTTATCTGTCTATCTAAAATGGTCTTATTAAGCACATAACGATTTCTTCTTTCATTTAAAGCGCCATTAAGATTATTTCTGAAATTAACGCCTCCCTCTAAAGATTGATTTATTGCGACAGAATCATAATTGTTTTTTACATCGAAATCAAAGTCTTTCATAAAACTGTTAATTGCAATTAGATAGTGAGGTTCGTCCCCTGTTAACGCTCTCGGTAAATGTAAACCGACAGAGTCTATTCTCAGTTCCGAATTGAAATTAAATTGTATAAGTGAAGATAAAAAATAAATTATGAAAATTAAAGCAAAAACTTTTCTCTCAGTATTGAAAAAATTGTTATTCATTGTCATTCTACCACTGCAGTTAAATTATTCTCAATCAAATAATCACTCAATACATTGACGCACTTTCTAGAATAATTGAGCTGTTTGCAAATAAGAGATATTCCACAATCATTGATGCAATTACAGTCTTTTCCAAAAATTATGCTGAATGGTTTTGCACAATTATTATTAAACGCAACATCTTTTTTAAGAGATGAAACTGAAACTAAAAAAATAATTGAAAGTATAAACAAAGCTAAAATACTAAAATTCAAAACTGTGCTAAATTCAAATTCCATAGCTTAAACCCCTTGTAATCAAACTTTGTATGATTTTGTTTTGTATATTTTTATTTTGAACCATTAAGTATATAAATGCTACTACTGTAGAAAAATTAATATGCTATCTATAATAATTCCAGTTTACAATGAGGAGCGTACTATTTTTGAGCTTTTAAATAAGGTGGAAAGTGTAGACTTGGCTGATATTAAAAAGCAAATAATTGTCGTAGATGATGGAAGTAAAGATAAAACATTTGAAGAGATACAACTATTTTCACAACAAGCTAGAAAAAAATACAGTGAATTAATAATTTTAAAACACGAACAGAATCAAGGAAAAGGAAGTGCAATTAGAACTGGGTTGGAAAAAGTAACTGGAGAAATCGTGTTAATACAAGATGCAGATTTAGAATTAGACCCGAATGAATATTATTCTTTGATAGCACCAATCTTAAATAATTCTGCAGAGGTAGTGTACGGTTCAAGAATATTGAAAAAAGAGAATAGAACACGAGAAGGTGTTTCTCCATGGTTTTATGCAGGGGGAACTATGTTGACTCGATTTGCTAACTTATTGTATGGGATAAATATCACTGACGAAGCAACATGCTATAAAGTTTTCAAAACGAATGTGATTAAATCTCTCGATTTAAAGTGCAAAAGATTCGAGTTCTGCCCTGAAGTTACTGCTAAATTAGCAAGAAGAAATATAAAAATACATGAAGTGCCAATAAGTTATTATCCGAGAAGCACTAAAGAAGGGAAAAAAGTTAGATTCAGAGATGGATTGATTGCTGCATGGACTTTAATAAAATATAAACTGATTGATTAATATGAATTTGAAAAAGATATTGTTGGCATTTTTAATTGTTCTAATTCCAATAACTGGAGAATTAAAGATTAACCTGGGTGTTAGAATTGATTTTGTGCTGGCGTTACTTGGTGCGGTGTTATTTCTGTTTTTGTTTGTGAAAAAATTAATTCGTGGAGAAAAATTATTCGAAGCTAATTATGATTATTTGTTATTTATTTTTTTAGTGGTTGCAACATTTTCTTCTATAATGTCATATTATTTAAAACCAGAAATAATTCTTCACGAAACTTGGCTTAACTTTCCATTTTTTAGAAGTCTATCTAGACTTGCTTTGCTTTTTTCTTTCTTTTTCTTTTTTTTGTTCTTGAAAGAGTTAATAAAAGAAAAAAAAGAATATTTGTTTGCATTAAAAACTCATTTCACAGTATCTACAATAGTTTGCATATTAGGTTTAATCAGCTGGATTCTAGCATACATATATTCCATTTTCAATTTTTCAATAAGCAATTCAATACTGGAGAATTTTATTTTAATAGATCATTCTGTTTATACTGTGAGAATAACCTCTATTATGGCTGAACCTTTGATTTTAGGTTTGTATCTTATGACTTCTTGGCCAATACTAATTTCTTTATTAAATTCAAAGACTGAAGAATTTGATAAGAAACAATTAAAATTCATGATTCTAATTCAAACATTTACTCTGATTCTTACTTTTTCAAGAAGTGCATGGTTAGCAATATTGATTATTTCTTTAATTGTATTATTTAGGGCTATTAAAAAAATAAATGTAAACCTTTTGAAGATTGGATTGATATTTACTCTATTTTTTCTACTACTAGCAAGCCCAATAATAAAAACACATGTATTTGATTCTTTTGACTACTCAACAGATAAATCATGGTCAACTAAAGCTAGACTCTATACAATTAAATATGCTTTAGAAGCGTTTAGACAGCATCCAATCTTCGGAATAGGTTATGAGAATTATCCTTTCTACGCTTCTAAAAAATATCATCCTTGGATAACTGGAAAAGAAACATATGTAGATTTTCCTGAAGTTAATAATTATCCTATTAGATTACTGGCTGAATTTGGAATTGTTGGATTTTTGATAGTTTTTTCAATCTACTTGACAATAATGCGTCTGTTGATAAGGGTGGTTAAATTTTCAAAAGACAATTTAATCAGTTCAATCTCTTTAGGTATTTTATTAGGATATCTTGGTTTATCCATACAATCTCTTTTTTATTCAACAATAACTTATGCATTTATTTGGTTTTTTGCAGCTTTAATATTTGGTTTGTTCGATTTGACAAGTTTTAAAAACTCTGAGGGGGTCAGTGTTAAGAATGGAGAATCAACAAAGTGAAAAATCGTTATGGCTTATTTTGGTGATTTTTTCAACAGTATTGTTTTTAGGTATTTTATTATTCAAAGGTTCAGTTCAAGCACTCACGAGTTTAGAGTTCATAACAATATTTTTTGTTTTAATGCTATCTTTGAAAACACTATGCGAATGAAATTAATCAATGTGATAAATTATTTTTTAGTTGTATTGATTGCTGTAGATTTTATATTTTCAACATTTTTTTTATTATCAATCACTCCCAAATTTAAATACGCTGCATTATTGCTGTGTTATTGCCTACTTTTGTTCTTGATTTTCAGAGAGAAAAATAGAAATTCTGCGGGATTGCTGTGTTTTTCAGTCAAATATTTATTGATAATCTGGGCGCAGATGTATGGTGCGCAGGTATTAACTCAAAGTATAACTCCATTGTTGAAATCTGTGAGTGCAATAATAATGTTTATGTTTATTTTTAAAATGAGGATTGGCAAATGAAACAGAATCTAATTTTATTGGTCATTTACTTGATGCTTTCAATAGGATTTGTTCAGATTCAAAATAATAATGAATACTTAGTGGGATATCATAAAAATGTAATAGAAAACACTAAAGAGCAGTATGGGTCGAGAGTTTTGATTCCATTTGTTTTTGAATATGCAGAAAAACTATCTCAAAAAGTTTATCCTTTGGGTAGAGAAATGGTCATTATCTTTTTATATAAAACTAGCTTTGCCATTCTGACTGCAATTACAATTTTGTTGTTTCAGCAGTATCTTCAGAATTGGTTTACAAAAGAAACTGCAATAATTGCAAGCTTGATTCTCTTAGCGTCATTTCCTTTTGCGTTTTATAATGGCGGAGGAGTTGATTCTGTACTTAATCTTGCAGTTTTTGTAATTTGTGCAGATGCTATTGTGAAAAAAAGATTTTGGATGTTATACTGGATAATTCCCTTTGCAGCACTAAATAGAGAAACGGTCTTGTTTATTCCATTTATGTATTTTCTTTCAGAATATTCTTTTGATAACAAATTCAAGATATTTAGAAATACTGTATTGCTTGGTTTTTTGGCAGTTATTCCTCAGCTGTTGATAAAATTGGTGAGAGGTCTTCTGACAAAAACAACATATTCTGATAGATTTGTATGGAATTTTGCATGTCACCAATGCTATGTTTCTATCTTTTTACTCTTTAACATTTTTTGGATATTTGCATTCTGGAATTGGGCCAATAAACCGCATACAATAAAAAGATGGCTGATTTTAGTTCCCTTTTTTATTTTAGCCCATTATCATTTTGGATTTGTTCACGAACTTAGAATGTTTCTGCCACTTGCAGTGATAATTATTCCTTCTGCGGTGTTTGAAATGCAGAAAGCATTGAGTTAGGATCTTTTATGGATGCAATGAATTCGTTTTCTTTCTCAAGTTGGTATATTTACTAAGCAAAAATAACACTCTACTTTTAAATCATTTATGTTTGAGTATGTACTGTCGAATAAGTTATCGTACTCGTCTACAGAAATATTTTGAACAGTTTGATTAGATTTTTTTGAGTATATGATTAATTTTATTACTTTGTTCTGTGTGATTTGTAGTGTTCTGTTGAAGCTTTTTTCAATATCTTTGAATGCACTAACATCTTGTTCTCTAATTACAACTAAATCTAAATTATCTTTTACTGTGTCAAAGAATTTTTTCTTTTGTTCATTTGTGCCGCTGTTAATGCTGTAAAATGAGATTCCATCATCAACTGGGTTTTTTCCAAAGTAGTATTTTGCTACTGGAGTTCCTATTGTGGTGAAAATCTTGGTTGAATTATCTGTGTTTCTTCTAATCCAATATCCTGCACTCTTTATACCCCAATTATCTTTAACGTAGTCGCCATAGAAATAATCATTGCCAAATACGCCTTTGTCATAATATATTGGGGCTAATGGTTTAAATGAGTTTAATTCATAGGTAGTGTAGACTGTGTGATTTAGCGTTGACAAAAAGAGTATTGCGATTATTGCATATTTTATGAATTTAAAACGAATTCTCAATAACATGTCTGCAGTTAATATTATTAATGGAATTATTCCTGGAAGAAGATATGCT
This sequence comes from uncultured Methanosarcinales archaeon, assembly GCA_964360565.1. Lineage (GTDB taxonomy): Archaea > Nanobdellota > Nanobdellia > Woesearchaeales > ARS49 > CAYHXI01. Next base: position 20,994 of record CAYHXI010000001.1, read on the forward strand.
CTACTGTTAGTTCCTGAAGATATTACAAAAAACCAAGGAAGAATATATGAACAGAACCAAATTGTGAGAAATAGTCGATTTTTCTCCTTCTTTGAGAATATTGTTTGAAAAATTGAGAAAATAAACAGCAAAAAAAGGATAATTCCAACAGAGTATATTAGATAAAGAACTATTTCGCTGTGAAATCCAATTATTTTCGATTTTGCAAAGTTGTGCGCGATTATGCCTCCATCAATTTTACCTTTTATAAAATAAAAATAGAGAAAAGGAAGTAAAGCAGGTAAATATGTTATCAGAACTAATGAGATAAATTTTAAATTTATTTTTGAAAAGAATCTTTTGATATTTTCTGAAGCAAAAAAAGAATTGGCGTGCTTATCATACTCATACCAATAAATTAAAAACAAAATAACTGGAAAAATAGATATGAATTGATTATCTGAAGATAAATAAATACCTAAGGATATTGGTGCCAAATATTTATATTTTTCATATTTAAGGTATTTTATGAATAAAAATATGAAAAGTATCAGAAAAAATGTTGAAGTATTGGCAGCATTGTAAATAGTTCTTGACAAAGATACTGCAAGAGGAGTTATAGAAAATATCAGCGAGGAAAGTATTGCAACACGATGATTGAATAGTTCTTTAGTTAGCAAATATATCAAAACACAAGTTAATATTCCGATAATTATTTGTGGAAAAATTATCACAAACTCAGTGATTGGAACGTGAAATATGCTTGCAATAAAAATGGATAGTGCTGTTACCAGTAGTCTAACATATCCCCAGCCAAAACTTAAAAATCTCAAAGCGGTTGTTTCTATTGAATGAGGGGATGCCTCGATATTGAATACATCTAGTGAAGCTAGTGCAACATAAGCATCATCTCCGCTTATAAATCCAGTTTCAGGATTAAATCTATAAATTCTCACAAATAAAGAAAGTAAAATTAGTATACCTATGAACAATCTTCTTGAATTAATTGAAGAAATCATCTGAAGTTCGTTGGAATTTATTGAATTCCTCCTTTTGTTTCGAAAAATAATTTTATGAGATAAGTTCCCATGGAATAGCTATCTTTTAGTACTTTAACTGTGCTTTTTCTTCCAGCCACAAAATTTACTTTCGCAGGAATTTCTTTTATTTTGAAGCCTTGCAGATGTGATTTTATCAATATTTCGGTATCCCAAGACCAACCTTTGCTTTGTATGTTGGGTAACACTTTATCAATTATTTCTCGGTTAAAACACTTAAATCCGCACTGGTAATCTTTAATATTTATTTCTTTAAATAAAATACTCGCCAGATAAGAATAGCTTCTGCTTAAAAAACGTCTGGTTTTAGAATATGCAACTTCGGATTCCTTTAAATGTTTGGAGCCTATTACTATGTCGTAGCCTTCAGAAATGTATTTTTTCATTTCATTAAATAAGGTTATATCTATCGCCAGGTCTGCATCTATATATGCAATAATGTCTCCGTTAGCAGATTTGAACGCTTCTGTCAAAGCATTTCCTCTGCCCTTGTTAACTGAACTGGTGATTATTTGTATGTTTCTGTATTTTTCTTCATTCTTCTCTTTAAGTTGTTTAACAATTTCCAAAGAATTATCTTTGGAACCGTCATCAGAAAATATAATCTCAAAATTTTCTCCAAGACTTAAAAAATAATCATGGACTTGATTTATGGTATTTTCAATTATTTTTGCTTCATTAAATGCAGGGATAACTATAGAATATTCGACTCTGTTTGCCAGATTTATCATATTCTCGCTGAAGAAGGCGTAAATTTATAAATATTGGGAATTTTTATGTGATAATCAACAAATAGTTACTTTTTGTTCGTTATACTGAATTCAAGTGCCTTTTCTAATTTTGTTTGTTTTATTTTAAAGACAGTATTTAGTTTTTCAATATTATAAACCCTTGACTTATTCATGTTCTTTAATTGCACAATAATAGTCTCATCAATTAGTTTAATGAGGTTTAAAACATTTAAAAATAATAATACTGGTGCTAGCCATATGTGTATGATTGATTTTTTTTGATTTTTTACACTTATACAAATTTTCAGAAATGCATTCATAGAGATGGCTTTATTCCCTGCCAGATCAAAAGTTCCAATGATATTATTTTGTATGGCTTTATCTAGGTATTTACATACATCTTTTACAAATATGGGTTGTAGTAAGTATTTACCACTGCCAGGTATTATTAGGATAGGCAGAGTATTAATCATACTATTAATTTTTTCTAGGAATCTCTCATTATTTTTTCCAAAAATAACCGTACATCGAAATATCGTGTGCGCATATATGGTTCTTACAAATTTCTCTGCATTAATTTTACTTTTGCCATAAAAATTATCATAAGAACAATAAACGTTATCTGTACTCATAAATATGATTTTTGGAATATTCAGTAGTTTTGCGAGATAAACCGTGTTTCTTGTTGTTTGAATATTAGTGTGTAGACACAAATTATTTATTTTTGTATCTGCCGCCAAATGCAAAATGCAATCTATTTTTTCATTTAATTCTTCTGCTAATCTTTTAATAGATTCAATGGAGTCTATATCTGTGCGTATTATTCGAAAGTTTTTCAATTTTAATAATTTAGGCTCTATTTTAGATGTCTTTCTAACTAGTAATATAAAATTATATTTATTTGAATACATATCTACGAAACACCTGCCAACGAAACCTGTGGCGCCTGTTACGATAATTCTCATGTTATTTTTTTTAATATTAATTTAAGAAAGTCGAGGAGTTGTCCTCTTTTAAATGCTCTTATAATATATTTTGGAGATAAATAGAACTTATTAAACGCTTCAGTCACTACTTTTTCTAAATATTCCTGAGTTAATTCATCTGAAATTTGCATTGTGGCAGTGTAGCCTCCAAATTGATTATAATTCTCTGATTTTAACCATCCTTTCTCTTTAGCCATGTCGTGTAATTTTGTGCCAGGATATGGAGTTGCTATTTTGTATTCGACTTGACTGGGAAATAAGTCTCTGCTAAATTCAATAGTTTCTTTTATAGTTTCTCCGTTTGAACCAGGCAAACCTATTATGAAGAAGCAACTAGTTCTTATGCCTGAAATTTCACAATAATTCACAATTCTCTTAAGATGATTTAAATCTATTGGCTTTCTATTAATTTGATTCAGAATGTCTTTGTGTATGTCTTCTACCCCGAAGTTTATCGCGTGACAACCTGCTTTAGATAAAATATCAATCAATCCTTCAGTCAATAGTTCTGGCCTTGTTTCAATTACAAATTCTATTTTGAGTTGATTTTTAATTATCAGATTGCATAATTCTTCTACCCTTTTTTGATTTAAAGAAAAAAGAGGGTCTCTAAAAACAAAACCTTTCACACTATATTTATCAACATCATATTTTAATTCATTAAATACATTTTCAGCACTTCGTGCACGCCATTTTAATCCTTGATTTTTAGTATACGGACAATATCCGCAATCGTAAGGACAACCTCTGGAAGATAGTATGCTTACAATTGGTTTAACATTTAACATGGGATAATATGAATATTTTTCGTAGGGAAATAAATCCCATTTAGGAAATGAAACTTTTTCTAGTTCATCTGCTTCAAGATGACTATTTAAATGATTTATTTTTATCTGGCCTGTATTTTGGTAAACTATTGCATCTATTTTGTCTAAGGGTTCTCCATTACATATACTCACTATGTTTCTTTCTACTTCACCTATTATGCCAATGTCAAAAAACGGCAACAGTTCTTTAGGTCGTTCAGTTATCATATCTCCTACACTTATAATCAGGCAATCGTTCAAATTATCCTTTATTTTTTTAGCAACCACATCTCTTTCGTATAAAAGACAACTTGAAGAAACTGCCATTATAATTAAATTTGGTTGAAATTTATTTATTTCAGAAAGTGTAGCTTGAAGATCAATATTTTCATTTAGACTATCTATAACTTTAATATCAAATAATCCCGTTTTGTATAATATTGTGGCGCAATTAACTAGTTGTAAAACAGGCAATCTTACTGATGTGTTTTTAGCTTTTCTAATAATTTTCGTTAAAAACTTTTTGCCGAACGTATTATGAACGCCCATGCCCCCCATGAGATCACGATTTATATAATCTGCATCAGGACTTGGAGGATTTAATATAATTATCTTTTTTTTATTCATCTGGTTCTACGGGTGTGCGTGATTTTTAAAACTATTGTTAACTCGGTATATTGTTGTATTGTCTTTTTTATATACTTGTGTGATTAATTCTCGTTTCTCTTTAAGTGCGGGCGTAAGGAAAAGCTCACTGAATGAATTTACAGAGTCTTCTATTATCCAAGTAACGTTATAATTTATTATTGCTTTATGAACTTCAGTTGTGTTGTAAGTTAATGGAACTCCTATGCTCTTCAAGTTAGAATATAAATAATTTCCTTCAGGATATACTGTCATTACAATTTCATTTTTCTGAGCATTATTTTTAAGCCATAATACCACATCAAGGTAAGATTTAGTATTATTATTGTTGGAGTTATTTTGCATTTTGACAAATTCGATAACTCCGAATGATGAGCTAATTAGACCTATACATAGCATAGAAATTATCATGATTTTTCCAATTCTCTTTCCAAATGATGCCGATAATCCAATAAAAATAAAATTGTAGAGTAATGGTAGCAATACAATCATGTAACGATCTGCTACTTCAAAATTCATTAGCATAAATATGTATGCTAAACAATAGGCAGCACCGTTAAAAACTTTTTCTTTTAAACTTTGTATTATTCCAATTAGAACTAATAGAAAAATCAACAAGGATATTATTTTTTTCAAGAAGCTCAATCCAATGAAGTTAAAAACATTATTTAACACTTCATGATATTGGTAAAAAAATAAAGTGGGTACTGTGGACATTAATCTGAATGTATTTACTTTATATCTTTGTATTAATTTGTTTAAGCTAATAGAATTATCTATGTTTAATGTTTCTCCGTAAATAAAATATTCTTTATATGTGTGAATTAAACCCATATGATTGGGAAATTGATTCTTTGTTACGTTAGTTTGGGTGTAAATTGTAGGAATTATGTTGATGCTGAGAAATATAACCATAATTATGATAAGATTTAAGTTTGATTTGATAAATTTTTTTTTCTCTCTCGCATAACAAATGAGAAATAATAAAAATAATTCTGCTAAAAGAGTTATTCCTATGGACCTTGTTAGCGTGGCGAAAGAGAGAATCACTCCTGAAACTATGCTAACGTTTCTATTTGTTTTTGCATACTTAATTAATGCTATGAACAAAATAGAAAAAAACATATATGGAATATCAGATAGTGGGCTGGTTGAGAGAGAAAGAAAGTAATAATTTAATGCTATATTTATCACAGTTAGAGTACGGATGTATACATTCCAGTCTTTTAAAAAAAACCAAGTTACTAAGAGTGTTAAACTACCAAAAAAAAGAACTAAAAGCCTGATAGCAATATGTTCAAATTCAGGTACTATTAATAACACGATTGCCCATAGATAAGAAAAAAAAGGCGGATAAAAGATGTGTGGAGGATTATTTGGCAAGTATATATCAGTGGGAACTCCAAATTTGATAATTCCTCTAGCAACAGAAGCATAAACTCCACTGTCTGCTAGGAACACGTTTTGTTCATTCATCAAATTATATCCTAAGTAAATAAAAGAAAATACTAATACTGTGCTAAGAACAATACGACCAATCATCGTTTAATGTTTCAGCACAGGATTTATAAAATTTTCTAATTGCCTCTCAAATTGTGGTACTTTCTCACTATTTTGTTTTTGATGATTTCTATTGCTTCGCGACATTCAAAAAAAGATTGTTTATCGAATAAGAAAGTAAAAGTGCATAATGAGATCGATGCTATGAACAATAAACAGAATAAATTAAATATGTTTATGTTACCGAATATGAGGTTCTTTAACAAAAGAAGAATAATTATGGTCATGCACGTTATTTTAACTGTTGAAAAGAGAGTGCTAAAATATTCTTGCATACTTATTGATAGACTTTTTTTCACATATAGTGCAAAAATAATCGCAGAAGTTAATCTTGCAGATAAAACTGCCAATAACACTCCATAAATGCCAAATAGATTTAATCCTGGGATAATGATTGCAATTAATATTAAAAATTCCAATAAAAATATTTTTTTTGTCACTTTTGGTTTTGATTTACTGAGAACTAGACAACTAGATATAATGCAAAAAGATCTCAATATTGCATATATTAGTAATATTCTTATAAGAAATATAATTGGCGCCCATTTTTGGGATAAAATTGTTCCAATGAGAGTGTCTGTCAGTGCTATTCCAATACCTGTGAGAGGTAATAATATCAAAAAATTCAAGTGTATTGTTTTTAGAAACATCATTTTTAGTTCTAAATTGTCTTTGGCTTTTGAGAATATTGGAAACATTGTTCCTGCTATTGAATGAGATATGGAAATGATTGGAATTGAAGCTAAAGAAAATGCCATGGTGTAAAATCCTAATTGTTCAACTCCTAAGAATTTCGCAACAAAAAGATTATCTACATACAAGATACTTATGCTAAACATGTTCCCTGCTGCGGTTTCTTTAACAAATATTAAAATGGATTTAAAAATTTTCCAGTCAAAAGTCAATGCAGGCATCCATCGAGTTGAGATTATAAAAGATGCTAAAAGCACTATGGATTGAATCAATTGCGCCAATAACAAACTCCAAACTCCAAAATCTAATTTAGCTAACGTGATTGCAAGTAAAGCAAAAATAACATTTGAGAAAATTTCACAAAAAGCTTTCTTTTTGAACAGAAGATTTTTTTGCATATATACTAAATATATTATTGTCGTTGCATAAATAATAAAACTGATTGAATAAATCTTCAGCAGTGAAGCGAGTTCTGGTTGATTTAAAAAAAAAGATATTTTATCTGCTCCCAAAAAAGAAGATATTGTTAGAACGACTGAAGAGATTAAAAAAACTACAGATATATTTCCTAAGGCTTTTTCTGAGTCTTGTTTTCTCTGAATTATTTCCTCTCCCCAGCCTAAGTTAAAAAATATGTTTATTATGTTGGTTATACTGAGTACTGCTGCCATAAGACCAAAGTATTGAGGTAATAATAATCTTGCCAAAATTAACTTAGTCAGTATTTGAATTATTTGGCTAAATGTGTTACTTGTACTAGAATATACTATTCCCATCATTGCTATTTCTTTTAAGTTCATTTTTTAACTCCCACTAATAACAATTTCTCACTGTATTTTGGAAAGATAATATCTTCTTTTTTTTTATTTTTTTGCCAGTTCAAATTGCCAGTAATACTTTGCGTATTGAAATCTACTTTGATACCAGTGATAAGGTCCAGAATACTTGTTTATTTTTTCCATTTTGAGTATATATTGATGAAATCTTTTACTGCTCTTTCTGGATTGAATATTTGAATATTATTTAATACATCTTTTATGTTTATTCTTTCTTTGTGATGAATGGCTTTGACTATTCTTTCTGCCAGTTCTTCAGCAGTATTAAAAACTTGCTCACTTTTAACAAATTCTTTGATTCCACCATTGTTGTTTACAAATACTTTGCATCCTGCACATAATGCTTCTTGAACACTCAAAGCAGATGGTTCCGGCCACAATGGAGATGCGACAAAGATGTTTGCCTTTTTGTATTCATGCATTGTTTCTTTGTGTGTTTTTGGACCGAGAAAAATAACTTTTTTTGTCAAATCAAATATTTTTATCAAATCATCTATTCTTTTCTTATCTGAATCGTTTTTATTTTGGTTACTTCCAACAATTTTCAACTTTATTTCTGGCAATGTTTTAGTCACTATATTTACTGTGTTTATCAGTAAATCTATTCCCTTGTAACGAGCCAGTGAACCAACAAATAAAATTGTTTGTTTTTCTCTTACGTTTCCCTTTTGCTCTAATTCACTCACATCAATCCAAGGGAGGATTTTCATCCATTTATTATTGAGAATTGAATTTTTCTCATATTGTTTGATAACGAATTCACTTGGCGCGATTCCAATATCACATTTATTTAAATGATGTTTATTTCTCAACGAATTAATGTATGAAATTAAACCTATGCAGCATGAACATTTTAATAAATTAGGTCCTTTACATGGTTTTTTGTCTTTGAATAATTTATTTCTTCTTCCGCAAAAGCCCCAATAATCGTGAGCGCTAAAGATTATTGGCTTATTTAATTTCTTTGCAGCCATAATCGGTCTAACCGATATAGCCACAAGATTATGAACTTGAACGATATCAATGTGGTTTCTTGTTATTATATGTTTAGTTATCTTTCCAGAATTCTTAGTATTACATTTATGTATTGTTAATCCATCTGAATTGGGAGAATTTGCACTATCGTGCTCAAGTAGATGTATTTTTTCAAAATATCTTTTTCTTAATAATTCTTCTATTAAGAGCTTTATTCTAACTTCCGCACCCCCTCCAATAATTCCAGAATCGTTTACGACTAGAAGGTTCATTTTTTAAATATACTGTGTGCCCCTTTAAAAACCTTGGTGCGCTCAGCAAGAAAATATTTGTATTTCTCCATGTTCATAATTCACTTCTTTTGTCAGATTGCAATTTTGTTTTATCATATTTATTTTTTCTTTATTTACAGGATTCATATCTATAACATATTTTTGTGGATAATTCAGTAGAATTACAGTTCCGCCATATTTCTTTATTGCCTTTTCTATTTCAGAAATATCTGAATCTAAATCATAATATCCATTTTCATCAGAACCTAGCTCTTTGGCATAATTTTTTTCGCGCTCATCAATCACGTTTATGTTAAGAAGCGCTTTTCCAGAATATTTGCTCACATAAAAAGGAATGTCTTCATTCCAACTATATGTGGGTAATTTTATGTAATTATCTTTTGCATAATTTTCAACCACATTAATGAGTTGTCTGTGAGTATTATCTAAAACTGTGGAAAATAATAAAAAAGAATTGAATGAAACTGAAAACAATAAAAAAAGAAGAAAGAATATTTTTTTTTGTTTCACTAAAAAAGAAACGAAAAACAATGCAGATAATATCAAATAAAATAGCATTATTTTTTGATTTAAAGCTATTATTGGCCCTGAGGCACTTAAATAATACCAGAATGTATCGCTGCTAAGATTTAATAGTGCTGAAATATATCCTATTGTAATGCTAATTGCGCTTACTGATAAAACTGAAGTCAAACTAATATTTACCTCTTTTATTGTTTTAGATGCCACAACTAAAATAGGTATGAAAATAATTGAGTAATATCTTGCGTAATCTGCAGCCGATTGATGTGGGAGTAAAACAAACAATACAATTAAAAGAAATAGCCAAGGCAACATCCATTTTTCATTTGAGCTAATGAATTCTTTTAATAACTTGAGGAAATTCAACTGATTCCCTGTTTTAATTTTTATGGCTGAGAACAAGTTGATAATATATAAAATAAGCGTTCCTACAAATAGTGGTGTTAAAACAACAAAAAGATTGATATAAATTATCGGATTAAATTTTGAGAGAGAAATAAACGAAGGAGACGAATGAAATAGTATTTCTTGAGCTGAGTAAATGAATGCTCTGCCTTGAATGTAATAATTTGTTAGCGCCCAAGCAGAGAAAACAAATAAGGAAGTTAGAATAGTCTTGATGAGCATAACAATGGTTTTTCGAAAATCTTTGCAATAAAAGTAAAACCAGAATGAGAGTGGTAATATAAAAATTAAGAATCTGAACTTGGTCATGACTCCTGCTGCAAAAAGAAGATAAACTAAAAATTCATTTATTTTAGTTGATTTAGAATTCTTTGGAGTATTAGTGAGATTTAATAGCAGATAAAGTATGCTTAGAATAAAAAAAACCATTACTGAACCATCGCTATCAACTAAAAAACTCATAAATGCAGGGATAAATGTGATTGAAAATAATACTGTGAAAATTCGATTTATTTTTTTGTCATTATATATTTTATTCACTATTGCTAATGCTAAGAAAAATATTGTGATGTTAAATATTAATGGGACGAGTCTTAAAGAAAAAGTAGAAATACCTAAAAAATAGGTACTCATTAAAAAAAATAAAGTGGTTAGTGGAGGATGAGGAATTACTATGAGATTGTTTCCCAGCGAATCATAGTATTTTGCTGAAATACCAATGAGTGCACTGTCATCATAAAGAGGAATGAATAAATAGCTTATTCTGAAAATAAGCCCAATTGCTATTAAAGTAAACAAAAGAAGATTAACTGATGTTATTTTTTTCATTTTAGATGTTGTAAATTAACAAAAATGTTTATAAACGTTATGATTTGACGGTCTGTGGATGAAATTATCAATTATAATACCTGCATATAATGAAGAAAGAAGTATAAAAAGAATTATACAAAATACTCACAAAATCTTATTGGATTTCTTTGACAAACCAGAAGAGTTTGAAATAGTTGTGATGAACGATGGTTCAAAAGATAATACTTTGACGTATTGTGAAGAGTCACAAAAAGAAATAAAAAATCTCAGCATATTTTCTAATCCTATCAATTTTGGAAAGACTTTGAATCTCATCAGAGGTTTTGATATTGCCAAAGGAGATTATGTTGGATTTATAGATGCAGATTATCAGTATGATCCTATAGATATTCCTAAATTGTTTGAAAAAACAAAAGAAGGATACGACATAGTTTGTGGTAATAGAAGTTTGAGAAAAGATTCAATATACCGGAAATTTCTTAGCTTTGGCTTTAATTCATTCAACAGATATTTTTTTGGAATTAAAGTTCATGACGTAAATTGTGGACTTAAAATAATAAAGAAAACTTCTTTGCCAAAAATACAAATAAAATACTTGAGAGCAAAATGGTTCATAGATACTGAGTTTTTAGTTAGAGCATACGAAAAAAAACTCAAAATAACTGAGCTTCCAATAAATCATTATGATAGACTTGAAGGAGTTTCTAAAGTCAGTGGTGTTAAACTCGCATTAGAGACTGTATTTTATGGAGTTATGCTTAAGACAGAGCTATTAATTCAAAGAATAAAGAATATATTCTAAAAAAAATGAAAAAAATCTTAGTAACTGGAGGCACGGGCTTCATAGGTGAAAAAGTTGTTGAATTACTTTCTAAAAATAATCTAGTTTTCGTGCTAACCAGAAATCATGATTTTAAAGATAGTAAAAATGTCAAATATATTTATGGCGACATTTGCAACGAACAAAAAATCAAAGAAATAGTAATTGGAAAAGACATCATAATTCACATGAGCGGGTCAATAAAAGGTTCTGATGAAGAAATATTCAAAACAAACATAGTTGGAACTGAGAATTTAATTAATGCTTGTAAAAATATAAACATTGAGAATTTTGTTTTTATTAGCAGCGATGCTGTTTTTCAGAAGCACAGAAGTGGGTATTCTGAGAGTAAAGTTAAAGGAGAAGAAATAATCAAAAAAATAAAAAATCATTGTATTTTAAGACCTGCCATTGTCTATGGTGAAGGAGATAAGATAAATCTTGGTAAAATAATTAACTTTGTTAAAAAATGGCCAGTCATAATTATTCCTGGTAATGGAAATAATAAAATGCAGCCAATATGTGTGGAGGATGTTGCAAAATATATTTCTATTGCTGCAACATCAAACATTCAAGGAGTTTATACTCTCGCTGGCTCAGATATTTTGACTTTCAATACTTTTATGGATGAAGCATGTTTAGTGTTGAATAAAAAATTACTAAAAATACATCTTCCTTTATTTTTCATAATTCCTTTTGTTTGGCTTGTTGAAAAACTATTCCCTAATTTAGGCGTGAGTATTTCTCAAGTAAAAAATTTGAATTCTGATAGAGTTTATGACATTTCCGAAACAATAAAAACATTCAAACATGAGCCAATAAAAATAAAAGAAGGATTAAAGAGAACCATAGTACATTAAAGTTTGGTGTTTTGTCTTTTCTCTCTCGCAATTTCGAATCCGAACTTTGCCAAAATTTTTGCTTTTGAAAACCAGTTGCCTTTTCTAATCTCTCTGAAAAAGTAAGATGGTCGATAATAAAAGTTTTTGAATGCGAGAGAGCTTTGTTCTTCAAGATATTTTGGAGTTAATTCGTCATTTATTTGCATAACTGAATAATATCCTCCCAATTTATCATAATTTTCTTCAATTATCCATTTGTTTTCTAAAGCGCTTTTGTACATTTTCGTTCCAGGATAAGGAGTTGCTACTTTGTATTCTGCATGACTAGGATTTAATTTCAAACTAAAATCAATAGTCTTTTTCAGAGTTTCTCTAGTCGAGCCTGGAAGACCCAATATAAAGAAGCAGGTTGTTCTTATACCTATTTTTTCTAAATAATTAACTGTCTTTTTTATAATGTCAGTATTTATAGGTATTCTAACGTTTTTCAGCACTTCCACATTCACATCTTCAATTCCCATATTTATAGCGGAACATCCCGCGAGTTTAAGTTTATCCATTAATTCTTCATCCAATAATTCAGGTCTAGTTTCTAATGCAAAATCAAGTTTAATTCCTCGCGCAATCATCAAATCACATATTTTCATCGTTCTTTGTTTGTCTAGTGTAAACAGTGGGTCTCTGAAAAAAACACCTTTAAAGCCATATTTCTCATAATCTAAAGCCAGTTCTTCTACAACATTTTCCGGCGAACGCGCTCTCCATTTCAATCCTTGATTCTCAGTGTAAGAACAATAATGACAACCATAAGGACACCCTCTTGTTGAAATCAATGTTGCAACAGGTTCTTTTAGAATCAGTGGATAATATCTGTATTTTTTATAAGGAAACAAATCCCATTTTGGAAAAGGTAGCGCATCTAAATCTGTTCCAATTAAAAAAGGAGTATTTGAATTTGTAACTAATTTTCCTTCTTTAACATAAGATATTCCTGCAATATCTTTTAAGTCTTTATTTCTGCATATCTCTAAGAGACATTTCTCCACCTCTCCACTTATGCAAATATCAAAAGGAGGTGAAATCAAATGAGGCATATACGGTAATGTTTCTCCAACAGTTATTATCTTACAATTTGGAACTATTTTCTTAATTCCTGCAGCAACAACATCTTTCTCAAACAAAATTCCTGAAGAAGAAACGGGCATCACTAAAAAATCAGGGTTGAAAAGAGATATTTCTTTAAATGTGACTGCAAGATTTTTTCCTTCATTCATAGAATCTATTACTTTTACTTCATGCTCTTGACTAGCAATTGTTGCAGCATAAACCAATTGAGTCACTGGAATCCTTATAAACTTACTTTTAAAATCACTCAAAAGTTTTGCAAAAAGATCTTTACCAAAATTAATTCTCTGTCCCATACCTCCCATCTGATCCCTATTCAAATAATTATTATCAGAAGCGGGTGGATTTAGCACTAAAACTCTCATTCAAATCTATCTTTTAAGTAAGATATTTAAATCTTGTTAAAATATTGTTTTGATTAAGAATGATTTTTCATTTTAATAAATTCTTAGATTCTCGAATAACCTCTTCTTCTGTTATGTAATTTATGCAATTGTCATTATATTCTCGACATAATTCTCTGCTCGCAAAGATTTTATTTAAATTATATTCTCTACATTTTCCACGACAAACTGTGTCTTTTTGAAGAGATATTTGATTTTCATTAATCGGTCCCCAGAAATTTAATATTGTTGGTCCATAAATTATTACTGCTGGAGTTTTTGTTGCAGATGAAATGTGGACTGTTGAAGTATCTATTGTTATTAACAAGTCACTTTCAGAAATTAAGGCAGCTAATTTGTTAAATGTATCTGGAACAATAATTTCTGATTTATTCTTCATTTTGCCAACTATATTTTTAACGTAATCTATTCCTTCTTCAGGAGAAATAAATAAAACCACATTATTTTTACAGAGTTCTTCTGCAATACTCACCCATTTATCTGTCTGCCACAAATGATTCTTATTTTCTGAATATGTGTGAATAAGAATAACTTTCCTCCTTTTTTCATTCAGTCTGATTATTTCTTTGGCCCACAGTTCATCTTTTTTAGAGAAAAAAACTTCAGGTCTTTTATTTTTAATATATTTAACAAATGGTTTTATTATCTCTAAATAATTATCAATCATGTGATTTGAAGGATAATTGATTTCTAAACTCGGCAAAAAACCTCTGAAACCGCCTCTTTTAAAGTAAAGTCGGTATTTACTTCCCACTAAAAATGAAAAAAACCATCGTCTAAAATTGCTCAGCGTTATTTGTAAATCAAAACACACTTCAATATGCAGATTATTTATTTCTTGCACTAAATTAAAATAATCAGGAAGTCTTCCAGAATACAGTATCAATTTATCAACATACTTACATTCTTTTAAAACTTCATAACCTTTTGAAGAGACAACTACAAAAATATTACAAGTAGAAAAAGTACTTTTTAACTCTCTCAACATGGAAGTCATCATTATTGTATCTCCATAACCTTGAGGATTTATCACCAGGATATTTTTCTCAGAGAGATCTATGTTTTTCAGTCTATTTTTTTTAATGAAAAAATAGAAATCGTTCACCGCCCCTATTACTAATATTTTTAATTTCATTTTCGTAAACTAGATTTTTTTGCCACAACATATAAATAATTGCAAACATTATTTCTTATTAACTGTAAATATGGTGCTAGTTTATAAGTAATTTTCAAAAAATGATTTTCAATGGATGGCGGGGCGAGGTTTATAACAGTCGGACGAATAAAAATATCTGAAAAACCATTATTTTTTAAGCACACGACATAATCTTTTTTCTTCTTAATGTATAAATCAGGATGACAACGATTATAAATAGTTCCATCATTTTTAACTAATCCGCGAATTTTTGCAATATATTGGTACAACTCAGAAGTCACACCTTCCAAAAAATCTAGCCGTAACAACCTTAAATATGTTTTAAACCACCTAACATACCATAAAGGTTCATTAAAAAGGAGATACCCTTCCTTCTTAAGTAAATAAAAACATGTTTTTATTAGATTGTTAAAAGAAGCAGAATCCAAATAAACTAAAACACCGTTGGACATGATGACATCAAAAGAGTTTATTTTAAAAGGTAGTTTATTTATATCTGCTTGGACACATAATACCTCATATTTTTCTTTTGCTATTTTTAGAAAAGGAAAAGACAAATCTGCATTTATCAAAAAACAAGAATTATTAATGTATCTGCTAAAATAACCCGCCCCCCCTCCCAACTCAAGAATTTTTTTATTTTTAATATATTTTTTCCAGTCTGGAACAACACAATTTTGGTTTATGAATTCTCTTTTAAACTGTTTATTTGCATCTTCAATGTATTTTAAATATTCCTCTTCATAATATTTTTTTACGTCCATTGATTGTTTATGATTCATTAGTTGAAAAACTCATAGATTTATATATAAATATATGCTTTGTAGCAAAATGAACTTATCTATCTTGGTGCGGAACGATAATAGTATAACTGGAGTCTCAAGATGTGAAACTGAACTTGTTAAGAGAATTAAGAATAAATTTAAAGTAAATGTATTCACATCAAAATTTTATCCTCTGCCACACAGAGTAATAAGATATTTTAATTTTATTTTTAAACTAATGCTGCCAAGAAAAATCAGAAAAGATAAATCCAGAATCCTACACCTTCTCGATCAACAGTTAGCAATCATTTTGAACTTTTTATTTTTAAAAGAAACTGTAATTGTAACAGTTTATGATATGTACTCGTTTAGTTATGAATATAAAAGAACTTATGATTTTGTTAAGAGAATTCAATATTTCTTAGTTAATTTAGGTTTAAGGAAAGTAGACTATTTTATAGCCATATCTGAGGTGGTGAAAAAACAAATAATACATCATCTTAATGTTCCTGAAGATAGAATATCTCTGATGCGTTTAGGAATTGATCATCAAAAGTTCAAAAGAATATCTGTAAATAAAAGAGAATTTCTTAAAAAATATGATATTCCAACTGATAAAAAGATAGTCTTATATGTTGGTGCCGAAAAACCACAAAAGAATTTTGAAGCGCTCATTAGAGCATTCTATGAAATTAAAAAAGAGTGTAATGATTCGATACTTATTAAAATAGGTTCTGCTCAAGATAATGTGATGAGAGATTTTCATATTGGCTTGATAAAAAAATTAAACTTAGGACAAGATATATTTTTTACCGGATTTGTTCAAGAGTACGATTTGCCTGCATTTTATAATATTGCTGATGTTTTCGTTATGCCTTCAATAGATGAAGCTGGCTTTGATTTGCCTGTTGTCGAAGCCATGGCATGCGGTTGTCCGATAATATTCTGTGATGAATCACTAAATGAGACTGTTGGAAATGCAGGAATTCTTGTTGAAAATAGTCCTGAAAAAATAGCCGATGCAATTTTTAGAGTAACAAACGACAAAAAATTAAAAGCAGAGTTAGAAAAGAAAAGTTTTAAACAGTCTAAATTGTTCAATTGGGATGATTCCGCACGACAACTTTTTAAAATATATGAACAAATAGAAAAAAACATCAATTAATTTTTAACTCCAACATACAATCCTTTCTCTTTCACAAGTCCATTTTTAACAAATGTTGTTTTAAGTCCAACAGTTCTCATAAGTTTTAAAGTTTTGTCTACGTTGAACAGTCCTAAAGTGTGTTTATCAACCAGATATTTTACTGGTTTGTTTTTTTCAGCCAACAAATAATGCATATCTATTAAAGAATTATTTCCAAATATTTTAGAATCTCTTAGCCTTACAATATCTACCTCATTCCCTCGGTAGATTGTTGAATGAAATCCAGTTTTGTATGTTTTTTTATTGAACCAAGGTTCTATTATTATCACGCCTCCTTTTTTAAGGTGTTCAGAAAATTTTTTTATTGTTTTTCTTAAATTCTCATATGTTTTAACATAACCTATTGACGCGAATAAACACAATATCACATCAAATTTTTTATTGAGTTTCATATTTATCATATTTGCCTGTACAAAATCTATGCCTTTAATGTTCTTCTTTGCAACTTTAAGAACGCCTCTATTAATATCTACTCCTGTGCAGGAAAAACCTTTTTTAAAATATTTCAAATATCTTCCTGTTCCACAAGCAACTTCCAAAAGTTCTTTTCCAGATGATTTTTTATATTTTGAAATTAGTTTTTTAATTTTATTTGCTTCTTGCTTATAGTTTTTTGAAGAATAAATTAAGTCATAATGTTTTCCAAAATTCTTGAAAAGTAATTGATCTGCCACGAATATTGTATACTCTAGAATTATATAAATCTTGCTGAACTTTTGCAGTTCATATATGAAATAGTCAAAAGTTCAGCAAACTATCCTTTTGCGTCAATAAGCCAACACTGGAAACACAAAAGTCTAGTCTTGCTAAAATTTATAAAGATGTGTGAAGAAATAACAGATTAGAGGCAATATAGATGACTAAACGCGCACTTATAACAGGAATAACTGGACAAGATGGATCATATTTGGCCGAACTTTTGCTTTCTAAAGGTTATGAAGTTTATGGAATTGTAAGACGAAGCAGCACACTTAATAGAAAAAATATCGATCATTTGCAGAATGAAAGTTCTGTCATGAATTCAAGATTTAAGTTATTATATGGAGATCTTACTGATGCAAATTCAATATCCAAAATTTTGCATGATGTGAAACCTGATGAAGTTTATAATTTAGGTGCGCAAAGTCATGTTAGAGTTAGTTTTGATGTGCCAGTTTATACTGCGGATACTATCGCATTAGGCACTCTGAGGCTTCTTGAAGCGATTAGACAGGAAAATACAAAAATAAAGTTTTATCAGGCTTCGAGCAGCGAGATGTATGGTAAAGTGCTCGAAATACCCCAAAAAGAGAACACTCCTTTTAATCCTAGAAGTCCTTATGCTTGTGCAAAGGTATTTGCGCATCAAATTACTAAATTATATAGAGATTCTTATAATATGTTTGCATGCGGTGGAATATTATTTAATCATGAATCTCCTAGAAGAGGAGACACTTTTGTTACAAAAAAAATTGTTAAAGCAGTTGTGCAAATAAAGCTAGGAAAACAAAAAGAGCTGTACTTGGGAAACCTAGAATCAAAAAGAGACTGGGGTTATGCTCCTGAATATGTTGAAGCAATGTGGCGTATACTTCAGCAGGAAAAACCAGATGATTTCGTTATTGCAACTGGAGAAACACACACAGTTAAAGAATTTATCGAAGAAGCATTTAACTATGTTAATCTCAACTGGAAAGATTACGTTAAAATAGATGCTAAGTATTATCGTGCATCTGAAGTGGATTTTTTACAAGGAGACTATGCTAAAGCTAAAGAAAAACTTGGTTGGGAGCCTAAAGTGAAGTTTAAGCAGTTAGTTAAGTTGATGATTGATGCAGAGTTTGAAGAAGAAAAAAGAGCACGAATGTGATTAATAGTGAACGACACAAATAATAGGACACTAGTGTCGTTCACTAAATAGTTGGCGACTCAAAAGAGTGTTCAATAACTTTCTTCGCCAACTATAAATACAAATTAATTAGCTATTTCTGCAAATAATATTTTAGGTACTTTCAGAGTACGTGGAAAGCTCAGTCTTTATAATATCAAGAAATTTTTCCGCCATGCAAGATTAGTTATTTGCTGATTCGCTGGTTTTATTCGTTTCCATCTCCCTCGGACCCGAAGGGAGATGGAAACGATTATCAACAAAAAAAGGGAAAAACAAACAGCGTGGCGGAAAAATTTACCAAAGTGAAATACTTCTCTTAGCTTTCCACGTATCTTTCAGAAACTTCTGGTTTTTTTTGTATTTTTCTAAGTATTGATGCGATATATTTTAATTGATCATCAGTTAATTTCGGACTTGAAGGTAAATAAAGACCTTCTTTTTCAAGCATTTCACTGACTGGAAATTTATCCTGTTGAGAAATGAATTTTTTCAAAGGAGGTTGTTTATGCATTCCTGTGAAAAAGAATCGCGAATCAATTCCATTTTCAAATAATTGTTTTTTTACTTCATCTCTTTCAACACCGAATTCTTTTTTTATTAATATTCCATACATCCAGTAAACATTGCGTACATCTTTACTTTCAAACGGTGTTCGAATCCCAGGAATGTCTTTAAGTAATTCATTATATTTGTATGATATTTCTCTTTTTCGACGTATTATTTCTTCTATTTTCTCTAATTGAGCGAGTCCTATGGCTGCTTGCAAATTAGTAAAAGGATACTTAAAACCTATCTCTTCATGAACATACCTTCTTTCTTTATCAAAACAAAAGTTAGCCAACCAACGCGCTCTTTCTGCTAACTTTTCATTATCTGTGATGACTATTCCGCCTTCACCTGTTGTAACGATTTTGTTAGAATAGAAACTGAATGCGCTCATATGTCCGAAGCTACCGACCTTTTTTCCTTTGTATAATGCTCCGTGAGCTTCTGCTGCATCTTCTATAATATACAAATTATGTTTTTTAGCAATTCTTTGTATTTTATCCATATCGCAGGGATGACCATAAATGTGTACTGGCATAATTGCTTTAGTTCGTTCAGTAATTTTTTCTTCTATTTTCTCAGGATCTATATTAAACGTCTGAGGTTCAGCATCAACAAATACTGGCTTTGCACCTGTGTAAATTACGCTTAAAGGGCAGGCCATCATAGTAAAATTAGGAATTATTACTTCATCACCCTCTTTAATTCCTAGTGTTGAGACTGCTAGGTGTAACGCTGCAGTTCCACTAGGTACACAGATGCCATATTTAACACCGCAATAAGAAGCAAATTCTTTTTCAAAAAGCTTGTTGTATTTGCCTCCTGAAGAAATCCAATTTAAATCTAAGCAATCATTCACATATTTCTTTTCGTTTCCATTTAGAGGAGGTTCATATACTGGAATCATGCCATCATACTCTCACAGTATCATTTTCATAACCATTATTACTCCTTGATTCGGAGTTCATGTCTAAAAATACAGTGTCTTCCAAGAATTCCATTCTATGAGCTACACCTGCAGGAATAAACACCAAGTCTCCACTTGAAAGAATGTTTTCTGTTAATTTTTTTGGCTCTTTAATTTGCCAAGTAATTAGTTTTACTTTTCCAGATATTATATAATTGTACTGTGTTTGTTTAATGTGATAATGATTTCCTCTAACAGTTCCTTTTTTGGAATTTATTATTCCAGTGTGCAATATTGCAACATCATCAAGTATGTCTGATATTGCTCCTCGTTCATCACTGAAAGCAGGAGTTACTTTTTTTATTTTAATTTGTGTCATATTGGCCTCCAAATGCACTGTTAAACTATTTTTGGTTCAGGTATTGGTATAATAAATTTTCCTCCTTGTTTAACATATTCTTGATTATTTTTTATAATTTCATCAGCAAAATTCCATGCCAGTAGTAGTGCATAATCTGGTTTGTCTTTCAACAATCGATTGTCTGAAACAACAGGGATGTGCATTCCAGGAGAATATGTTCCTATTTTAAGGTTAGATTTTTCTGTTAAGTAATCTAAATATTGAGTTCCTATTTTACAATAATTTAATAATGTGTTTCCTTTTGCAGGAGCGCTAACTCCCACTATTTTTTTCCCTTGTTTTTTTAAATCAACTAAAAGAGATATTAAATCATGTCTGTGCTGACTGACTTTTTTTGAAAAATTTCTTAAAGACTCTAAATTGTAAATTCCTGTTTCTTGTTCAAGAGTTAGTAATTTGTTAACATTATCTGAAACTTGGTAAACTCCTTTTCTGCCAACAAATACTCTTATAGAACCACCGTGAATTGTTACACGTTCAACATCGAATAGTTCCATTTCGTGTTTGTTGAAAAATTTAACTAACGGTTTTATAGATAAATACCCTAGATGTTCATGATATATTGTATCGTATTCTAGATGATTAAACAGGTCTACAAAGTATGGTGCTTCAAACACAAATACTCCTCGCTCAGATAATTGCATATCTATGGCTTTCATGAAATCATTGAGATTACCTATGTGAGCAAACACATTTGTTGCAGTAATTATATCTGCTTTACCTTTGCTTTTAACTATTTGAGGTACAACTTCACATCCGAAAAATTCAGGAATTGTTTCTATTCCATTAGCATTGGCTATTTCTGCAATATTTTTTGCAGGATCAACTCCCAGAACTCGCATACCTTGAATTTTAAATCCTGATAACAAAACTCCAACATTACTTCCTATATCTATGACAAACGAACTCTTAGGCAAATTAAATTTTTTACATACCTCCTCTGCCATTTTATAAAAGTGTTCTTTTCCTCGCTTTGTTATGTTTGCTTCGTAGGGATAATTTATTTGGTATAAAATAACTGGAGAAACAACATGTCTGAGCTGTATAAATCCACACTCATCGCACAGCAGTACTTTAAGTGGATAGTGTGCTTCACCAGTATGTAGTTCTTCTTCTTTTAAAAATCTGTCTGAAGGAGGTGAGTGTTCAAGATCCAAAAAGTCAGTGAGCTTTTGACTATCACACATTCTACAATGTAGAATTGTTTGTATTTCCCCGTTTTTATTACTAACTATAGTCATTCTTTGATATTTTGAAAACTGGACGATTTATAAAGCTTACGAACATGAAAAACATAACTGTTTAAAGAACCAAATGGATTTCGATGATGATGAATGAACTGAATAAACTATTAGTTATCCGCATAGATCAATTAGGGGATGTTCTGCTTACTTTTGCAGTAATAAATAAAATTAAAAAGAAAAACGATGCACTTAAAATAGATATTTTAGTTAAAGAAGAATTTAGAGAATTTTTAATCTCTAAAAAATTTTTTAACAAAGTGATTGGATTTCAAAACACTTTTTTTGGCAAAATCATTTGCTTGATAAGATTGTCTTTTTTGAAGTATGACTTAACAGTTGACTGTGTAACAAGAAGTGATTTCTTTTCTTCTCTTTGTTTGTTATTTTCAAATGCAAATAAGAAAAGAGGATTTGCAGTTGGATTGAGAAAGTATTTAATCAATGATGTTGTTAAACCTCCAACAGAACTTTTACACGAGACTGAATTCGTGAAAAAATTAATTTATGATTATGAAATTGAAACTGTTGATGTGTATGCTGAACGAGAACTAAAAAGAACTGAGTTAATTATTGCAATTAGTCCTTTTGCAAGTCATTTTGTGAAAGAGTGGCCTTTAGAGAAATGGGACAAATTTATTGAAAAATTAAAATTGATAAAAAATTGTGAAGTGCATATTTTTGGTTTAAAGAAGCACCAGAAATTACTTGAAAAATTATCTGCAGATGGAGTGGTTATTCATTACAATTTAAGTTTAACAGCCTTCTATAATATTCTAAAAAAAACCTCATTGCACATAACTGTTAACAATGGTGCAATGCATCTGGCTGCTATTGCGGGAGTGCCTCAGATAATTCTTAATGGACCTTCAAGTTTAACACGTTGGAAACCTCTTCAAAAGAATCCAACTGTGCTTTCTTCTAATCTAGATTGCACCCAAAGCGAAGAAAAGTTCGGTTCTTTTGAGCGTTGTGTTGAAAATAATGGTGATTGTATGAATGCAATAACTGTTGAAGATGTTTTAAAGGCAGTTAAAAAGAAAATTAAAGCTTAACAATCAAGCATTGTTTATTTGATACTTAAATAATACTTTCAGGTTTATCTTTGAAAAATTCGTCTATTGCGGTTTTAACTCCTTTTGCAGTAGGGTAATCATGCGATAAAATAAATCCGCCTCGATTCATTTTTGAATAGATGAAATTAAGGGAATTTACTGTACTTTCGTGTGTGTCAACATCTAAATTGACAAAACAAAATCTTTTATCAGTCATGTTTTCAGCATCCTTGGGAAAATAACCTTTGTAAACTGAAACATTGACTTCTTTAGAGAATAATTCTTTAACTGCACTATAATCTGAATTAAAATCGCCATTTACAAATGTGTTGTCGCTTTCTTTGTCAACTTCTTTTGCGTCTTTTAGTCCTTCAAATGTATCAAATAAATACAAACTCTTAGCTCCTTTGACAGCGCATATTAATTTTGCGCTACCTCCTTTGTAAACACCAATCTCCAACATATCTCCAGCTACTTTTGTTGAAGATTTCGCTAAAGAGAATAAAACAAATGCTTGGTGTGCAGACATTAACAGTTCTGTTTCTTTTTGAACTTGTTTAAAGATATTGAAGAAATCCGAATCAAATTGAACTATTTCTTTATTCTTTCGATTAAGATATCCTAGAGTTATGCGTTTAATGAATGATTTTGGTAAGGAAAATATTTTGTTTTCTAATACTCTGTAAAAAAGTTCTTTGAGTTTCATTATTATTTCTCCATTAAGTTTTTGTAAACCTTCAAAGTCTCTTCAGCAGTATTCTTCCAACTGAACTTCTTTGCTTGCTCAAATCCTTTATTTATTAATTCTTCTCTCAATCTTTTATCTGTGAGAATTTTTTCCATTGCATTTTTTATTTCTTCGATTGATAAGGGATTTACCAATAATGTGGCATCTCCTGCAACTTCAGGCATAGAGGATGTATTTGCAGTGACAACTGGACATCCGCAAGCCATTGCTTCTAAAATTGGCAGTCCAAAGCCTTCGTAAAGTGACGCTAAAACGAATAAATCTGCAAGATTATATAAATAAGGCAAGTCTTCTTCATCAATGTAGTCTGTGAAAATAATTTTATCTTGAAGATCGAGTTGCTTTATCTTTTCAAATATTGGACTGTAAAGCCAGCCTTTCTTTCCAACTATGACAAATTTATGTGGAAAATTATTTTTCTTCAGATGGTGAAACGCTTCAATTGTTCTTTCCAAATTTTTTCTAGGCGAAAGTACACCAGTGAAAAGCAAGAATTTTTCTGGAAGAGCATACTTAGTTCTAATAGTATTCAATTTGGCAACATTTGTTATTCTTTTGTATTTTTCACCTACGCCTAAGTAAATTACTTTAATTTTCTCGTCCAATATATTGAAATACTGCATTATGTCTTTTTTTGTCGATTCTGAATCTGCGATTATTATGTCTGCATTGTTGACTGACTTTTTAAGAAAAAATTTAAAATATAATTTATTTTCCATTGTAAAGCTTTCAGGATACTTAAAAAAAGATAAGTCATGAATTGTTATTGTGTATTTGCATTTTTTACTAAATGGCGCTAAAAAAGATGGACCGTGAAAAACATCTACATTGTTGTACTGTATTTCCTTTGCAAGCCAGAATTGCTCCCAGAATATTCTCATAAATCTTATTTTGGTTGGAATTGAAGTTATGTAGTTTACAAAATTGTACTTTTTTTCAAGAGCGATTAGTGGCTCATGGTTGTTGAAGAATAAAACATACTTGTTCTTTTCATCTATTAAAGAGAGGTTTTTAACTAATTCTAGCGTGTATCTTTCTATTCCACTCATACTTCTTTGTAAATATCTGGCATTGATTCCTATTGTAGAATAATACGGCACAAATTCAAAATTATGGTCTGATTGGTTGGGAAAATTTCTGCTAACTAACGCCTTGAGAAATCTTTTAACTATTGTGTTTTCTCTGCGTATCAAATTCAAAGTGATGAATGCTGGGCTGTAAAAAAACATATATGTGTGGAACAAAATTCTTTCAAAAAATGGTAAATTTCTATTGACAAATCTCAAACGATTTTTTGTAAACAAATAAACAGATAATGGACTTTTATATCCTCCTGTGGAAGAAGAAACTTTGTGCCAAACTTTTGCTTTGTGAGAATAAAATATTTTTTTGCCTTGCTTTTGAATTTTATAGCAGAACTCAACGTCTTCACAATATGCAAAATAATAGGGGTCGAAAATATCTGAAGAAATATATTTCAAATTAATGAACATGGCGCATCCAGAAGCAAAAGATATTTCTCCATCAGAGTCATATTGCTTATTGTCTTCTTCTCCATATCCTATTGGAACACTCTTCGACTGCCAAGTTTTCAAAATAAATCCTGCTGATTCTAAATTGTTTTTATTATGATAATTATATATTTTTGGGCTTACAATGGCAATATCTTCTCTTGAATTTGCAGTACTTACTAATTCTTTGAGAAAATTTGTATCTACAGTTGTATCGTTGTTTAATAGAAGAACATATTTTGAACCATTTTTTATTGCGGCTCTGACACCAATGTTGTTTCCCTCTGCAAATCCATAATTTTTTGGATTTTTTATAAATATAACTTCAGGAAATAATTTAAGAAGATACTCTGCAGAATCATCACTGCTACCATTATCAACAACTATAAGTTCATAATTGTCATAATCAACATTTTTTATAGAGTTCAAACACTCTTCAGTATCTTTCTTTCCATTCCAGTTAAGGATTATTATGCTTATTTTTGGGGTCATAGTTTATTTTTGAAGGATGTATTTGTTCATCATTTTGTCTATGAGAAATTTAGGAATTATTTTTTCTAAATTTTTTATGTAATTTATATCGAAACCTCTGTGAAATCCTAACCAGCAATTGTTGCAGGTGGAGTTGTACTTCTTTTGCAATGAAACGGTATTTTCTGAACTCCATATTTTATCAAATTCTTTTTCATTTATGTTTCCTAGAATTATGTTTTCATGCTGACATAATGGAACGTCTCCAGTTGGTAGTATTATTACTCTGGTAAATATGCTCATACAAGGCATTTTTATTTCTTTATTCAACCAACCATTATAATTTTTTAGATAAGTGCTTTTATGATTATCTAAAAAGTTTATTTTTTGCAGTGGTTGTTTTGTTTCCATTAAAGGCATATCACTGTAAATATTTTCGTATCCGAACTCCAAATTATTATCTTCACATAGTTTATTAACGTGATTAAAATCATCTTCAGTGTTCCATGGCGTGAACGTGTATGCTATTCTTATTTTTGTTATGTCTTTTAATTCTAAAATAATTCTCATAATGTTATCATATTTATCAACTCCTCTTATGTTTTTGTAAGTTTCTTTGTTTCCTTCTATACTTAGTTGCAATTTGGGTATTTTAAATTCCTTCACTGCACCTATAACTAAATCAGTCATTATTCCGTTAGTTAGAAGTACATAATTTTTCCCCTTCATTAGAGAAAGTATTTCTCTCCATCGAGGATGCATAAAAAACTCTCCTCCTTCCAATCCTATGCTCGCTGATTTTAATAAGTATTTTGAATTTAGTGCGTTTTTTATTGTTTCTATACTCAAATCATATTTTGGTTTTGCTTCCCAAATGTAGCAATGTTTGCATAATGAATTGCACCTATTAGTTACATAAATCATTAAATTAGATATTTTTCTGCTTTTTATTAGATAGCTGTACATTAATATTCGTTTAATTGCATTTATTTGTTCTTTCATGAGCTTACTTTATTTCCTGCAAATTTGCAAATTCTTTCTATTATTTCTATGGTTCTTATAGAGTCTTTAAGAGAATTGTGAGGAGTTTTGTTATTTTCTATAGACTCGATAAAATGTTTTAACTCGGGAACGTATCCATTAGTATATACTGTATTATTTTCCAGACTTGGAACTACTGGATTTAATTCCCACACGGATTTGTTTCTGAGAGTTAATTTAGACATATTTTCAGCAATTGCTGAATTTAATTCACCAATTACTTCTATTTTTTCAGTGTCTTTGCATTTTTTTCTTGATGATGATATAAATAATTTCCCAGTAACATTATTTTTGAAGTTTAAAGTCAAAGTTATTGAATGAGGAGAACTATTTTTTGTTTCATAATTTATGCTTACTATCTGTCCCATCAAATATTGTGCTAAGTCAATGTGGTGTATTCCTAGTTCATACAACATCTCCTCAATGGAAGAATGTCGTCCAACATAAAATTCAGATTTATATGAAGTTATTTTTCCCAATTCTCCATTTACTATAACTTCTTTTAGTTTAGTATAAATTGTACTAAATCTTTTTTGGTAACCTACCATTACTTCTTTTTTCTTTAGTTTAGCCAGCTCAACAATATCATTCAATTCTTTAACTGTTGAAACTGGAGGTTTTTCCACAAAAACGTGTAAATTATTATTTATTGCTCTAGTTATTATTTTAGGATGTAATTTTCGATTCACACAAATAACCACTCCATCTAATTTTTCTTCTTTCATCATTTTTTCATAATCTAAATAATGCCTTTCTGCGCCAAAACGTTCTGAAGTATTTATTGCACTGTAATAATGTTTTGCGCATACAGAAACTAGATTCGCGTCAGTATATGTTAATGCAGGGTAAAGATTTATTGTCGCGTGTTTTCCACAACCAATGAACCCTATTCTCATTTTTCTCTTCTTATAAATTATCATATTTTTTAATTGATTTTTTAAGATTCTTCCAAAATTCAAAATGTTATTCATAGATTTCATTGTTCTTGAAGAGTATTATTCGTTTATAAACATTCACTCCACAAATTATCGAATTAGTATATTTTATAAACTATCCTGATACATCGAGGAATTAGAATGGTTTTAATATTTTTTATAAATCCCTCTGATGTTTTTTTGGAAAAAAAAGGAGACAGACCTCCTTTAGGATTGATGTACTTGAGTAGTTATATTAAACAATTTAACTATACTGCTAAAATATGGGATTTGAATCACGATTCTCAGCAAGAATTAGAAAAAAACATTATTTCTGAAAACCCCGAGTTTTTATGCTTCAGCATAGCAGTAACTAGCTATAGATGGTCTGTAGATTTTATTAAAAAAATAAGAAAATCAGGTTATTCTGGAAAAATTATTGGAGGCGGAAATCACATAACTAACATAGCTAATGATTCAGAACCTCAACAATATTTTGATTTTTTAGTTATTGGTGATGGTGAACTCGCTTTAAAAGATATTTTAGAAAATAAAGCAACAAATAAAATTATTAGAAGTCCTGATATCGAAGATATAAATTTGTTGCCATTTCCAGATTATGCTGGGATAGATATGGACAGATATACGATGACTGTTGAGGGCAAAAAAGGAGCTCAACTGGTTTCTAGCAGAGGGTGCGTTTTTTCATGTGTTTATTGCGGTTCTGCAAAAATCAAGAAAGTTAGGCAAAGAAGTCCTAAAAATGTACTTGAGGAAATGAACTTGTTGTATGATAAATATCAAATTAGAGGATTCTATTTTGGGGATGATATTTTTACTCTTAATTTTAAAAGAACGATTGAATTATGTCAACTGATTAAGGAAAATTTAGCAGGAGTTGTTTTTAGAGTGACAACTAGATCAGATTTATTAAATTATGAGGTTTGCAAAGCTTTGAAAGATGCGGGATGTTCAATTGTTTGTATTGGTTTTGAAAGCGGAAATAACACAATTCTTAAAAATATAAATAAGGGAGAGACTATTGAGCGTCAACGTAAGGGTGTTGAATTATGTCATAACCTTGGACTAAAGGTTAAAGGGTTTTTTATCATTGGTTTACCTGGCGAAACACGTCAAACTGCTATGGAAACAATACAATTTGCCAAAAGTTTGAATCTTGCTTATGCGGATTGTTATCCGATAACTCCATATCCTGGAACTCCTTTGTGGGATAACCCTGAAAAATATGGTTTAGAAATAATTAAACCTATTGATGGCAATTGGGACGAATATTATCAAGTAGGCATTAAAGGAGCGAAACACGAGATAAAATTAAAGCACAACAATTTGTCGCAAGAAGAGATAATAGAATTTGTTGAATTATTTAATAAAGAAGTATGCAGAAAAGGATTAACATACTGATTTTTGGAGAAAATAAAGAATGAGCAAGAAGAAAATACTTTTATTCAGCCCGAAACCAACAAAGAATCAGTACTATAAATACGCTCCTTTATCTCTTTTAGCAATATCTTCTTTATTATCTGAAGAATATGAAATTAAAATAATTGTCGCTCGTCCAGGAATAGATTACGTGGCTCAAATTATTGAAGAGGCAAAAGATTCATTTGCAGTTGGTATAACAGTTCTGACAGGATATCCTATTAAGGAAGCATTGGACGTTTCAAGAAAGATAAAAAAGATACGTTCAGACATTCCAATAATCTGGGGAGGCAGACACCCAACTATAGCGCCTAGGCAGACTATATCTGACTGTGCGGTAGATTTTGTAATTGTTGGGCAAGGAGAGCGTTCTTTTTCCGAGTTAGTTAAACAAATAGAAACAGCAAAAGAATTCGAAGAAATTTCCGGTTTAGTTTGGAAGAAAAATGGGGAAATAATTTTTAACAAAGAGAGAGCATTTGAAAATATTAATAATTTTCCTTCACTGAATTACTCTTTGCTGGGAAATGTTGATAAATATATTCAAACGTCTGAATTGGGTAATAGAACAATAAATTATATATCTAGTATTGGCTGTCCTTACAAATGCAAATTTTGTTCTGAGCCTAAAACTTGTTATTGCAGATGGAGCGGACTGACTGCAGAAAGAGTAGTATCTGAAATAACTCAGTTAGTTAAAGATTATAGAGTTGATGGTGTAATATTTAATGATAGTAATTTTTTTGTTGATAAAAATAGAGTTAAGAAAATTGCAGAAGGATTCATAAATAATAAATTAAATATTCGTTGGGGAGAAGTAAATGGTAGAGTTGATACTTTATTAAACTTGGATGATGATTTGTGGCAATTAATTGCTAAAAGTGGCTGTCATAGAATATTAATTGGAGCTGAATCCGGCTGGCAAAACGCGCTGGATTTAATCGACAAAAGGATAACTCCTGAACAAATCTTAAAAGTCACTGAGATTTGTAATCACCATAATATTTGTTTGATTTTTTCTTTAATGATTGGACTGCCATTCTCAGATTTGAAAAATATGGCTAAAAATACTTTTATAGAGATGGAATTTACACAGACGTGTAAATTAATAGATGATGTACTGAGAATTTCCTTAATTAAACATCATTTTTTGCTTTTTGTTTATACTCCGTATCCAGGCTCAGTTTTCTATGAAGATAGTATTAAATTAGGATTTAAACCTCCAACGAATTTGGAAGAATGGGCAGAATTTGAATTAAACAAACTGTATATTCCTTGGGTGCCTAAGAAGTATAATTTTATTTCAGGCCAACTTACAGAATACATTTTTCCTTTATTGTCTCAGATTTATAAATCGAGATTGAATTCATTCAAACATTTCAAATATCTTGCAATTGTTGCCTATTCTTTTTTTCAAAATCTTGCTGTGTTACGTTGGAAATTAAAATTCTTTCATCTGTCTATTGATTATTTTTTATTTAGAAAATTAATTTTTATGAGAAATAAATAAGTACTCTGATGAATGACTCAATAGAATCATTCTAACTTTTTAACGCAAAATAATTGATACGCATACTGAGGTTTATTTCTAACAAATAACTGAGTCAAATCTGAAATCATCAACCATAATAGTCTCGGTTTAAACTTAATTTGAGATTTAAGCGTCCTGAGATTGATTAGACCATTCATTCCTGAAACAAAATATCCTAATTTTTTAAATTCATTAACTGTCCAGCCACTTTTATGTTCTTGATATTTGTTAACATACCCATCCTGAGCAACAAAACTGTGTGCGCCCTGAGAAATAAACCCATTTGGAGTAAATATTATTACTTTTTTCTTTGCGATTTTTTCCATTTTGCGAATAAGCTCTAATCCGCCGTTTTTATCTAAGTGCTCTATTAGGTCTAATGCTACAACACAATCGAATTGTTTTGGTTGAAAATATTTATCGATTTGCATTACATTTGCGCAATAATATTTATCATGTATTTTGCTAGTTTTACTCTTTAATAGAGCTGGTTTGAAAATGTCTATGCCAACTTTGTAAACGTTTTCAGTTATTAGTTTGAGGGGAGATGATTTTCCACAACCAACATCTAAAATACTTCGCACATTTCTTAATTCTTTCAATAATTGCTCTTCATATCCTGGCAAAATTTTTTTATACTCTTTTTTCATTGCTTCTTTTATCATTTTGTAATTTCCACAGTTTAGCTCGTTCAACAAATAAGTAAAAAGTCACTAAAACACTCAGAACTAAGCCATAAATGCCGTCTTTATAGTTTTTTCGAAATATGAAATAATGTGGAAGAAACAAGGCAGGTTCTATAAACAAATAATAAAAATTAATTCGTCCGATATTTTTTGCCAGCAAGCCAGATTTTTGTCCGTCGTTAGATAAATTTGCAGACCAAGTAGTATACAGATTCATTTTTCTGATAAATGTTTCGATGTCTGGATAACCATAATGATAAATTGGACTGTGTATTCTGCCAATTTTGCCTTGCACATCTAGAGGAGTGTGGGAGTCTAAACTGCTGTAAACTCCTTTGTTTTTTTTGAATAGTCTAATTATTTTAGTTTTTGTCCACAAAGGCCCAACAAATTCTTTACCAAAAAAGAATGGTTTAAAATTGAAATAAAACGAATCATATTGATTTTCTTTTATTTTTCTTAAAATTTCCTGCTTGCAGGAGTCGGTTAACACTTCATCTGCATCAACAGATAAAATCCATTCGCCCGAGGCTTTAGTGAATCCGAAATTTTTATTGTGGAGTGAGGCATCATATTTCCCTCCATTTCTAATGTAAAATTTACTTGTGTATTTTTTAGCTATTTCTGCAGTCTTATCTGTGCTTTCATTATCAATAAATATTATTTCATCAACCCATTTTATACTTTCGAGACAGTTCTTTATTTTATCTTCTTCATTTTTAGCTACTATTACTGCAGATATTGTTATTTTTTTCATTTTTCACTTGAATACACAAGATATGTTTTTTATATCTTTCGTATTTACTGAGAGCGAATAAGTTGTGTTTAATTTTCTTTTGATGAACAGCATATATGCCAAGATAGTTAGTGAATATAGAACTGAGTGAATTATTCCTATTCCTTCTATTCCATTATTTGGAACAATCAAGTAGGAAAGAAATATTGTCATTACAAGTAACAAAATATTGTTTAGTAATATGATTCTTAGTTTATTTATTGCTATGAGAATCGTGCTAGAATATGTTCCGAACGCCAATATCGCTCCTAAAGTCACAAATAAAAACAAGTATTTTTGAGCCCCGACATACTCTGCAAAAAATATTGGGATAAATCCATCTAGCAAAAAATATAACGCTGCGCTTAGAAATAGAAGAGAATAAACTGCGAGTTTTAAATAGGCATCAGACAGTTTCTGAAATTTCACGAAATCTTTTTTAAAGTAATATTCTGAAAAATACGGTAGCAAAACTTTATCTAAAGCCAGCGGAAATATTGAAAGGACAAATATGGTTATCTTAGATAAAAAATAATAGTATCCTAACTCTTCGGGAGGTCTGTAGTTGGTTAAAAAATATATGAATACGAACACTATTGATTGGGCCAATATGGGTATTATTGTCGATTTTTTGGCAAAAGATAAAAATTTTCCATCTGAGTACTCGGGACAAATTATGTTGAAATCAACATGTTTGATTAATGCCGAAGATACTGCGAGAGAGAGGAGTGTTGCAATTAACAAACTGTATAGTGGAGAATAAATATTGTAGCCAAGCCAAAAGAAGAAAAGCACCATTAAAAAATTCGAAGTGTATAATATGGTTTCGACTATCACAAAATAGTTTACTTTTTTTAATCCTAAAAAAGTTCCTTTAAATACTTCATAAATTGAGGTGATAAAGAATAATGCTGCAAGTAATTTGATGTATTGAGATATTTGTTGCGAGAAAACATACGAGATAAAATCTGAGAAAATGTAAATTAATATACTGAGTGCAATTCCAGATAGTATGGCCCACTTTAAACCTTTAAGATATATTGATTTTGAATTTCTCTCTGAAATAAATTTTGTAACTGTGTTAGAAATCGCTTGAGGAAATATCGTGAAAAAAAACAACACACTTAAAGCAAGACTTAAAGAACCAAAATCCTTCGGACTCAAAAACTTTGCAATAACAAAAAAAGTGAATAAATTAATCAATTTAGATAAATGAAACCAGGTTCCTAACAAACCTATGTCTTTGATGATTTTTATTTTTTCCATCTGATTTTCTACCTCTGAGTTCTATCTCCTGTTTCTATCTCAATCCAGTCTATTTCTGGAACTATGTTTTTGCCAAAAAATTTAACTTCTTGGTTTATTCCAATTATTTCAATAGGATTAGTTAATAATCTATTGTCAATTTCTATGCTACTTTCGCTAAATTGAAGCTTATCTGAGATTTGAGATATTTCTTTTGTGAAATTACCTATTTTAATTTCTATTTTTAGCGGTTGCCAAAATGTTAAATGTTTTATGTGAATAGTTGATGTGTCAGTTGATATGTTAGTTGATATGTTTCCAGGATATGAATTATTGATTTTCAGTTTAATTTGCTGATTTAATGGCAATTTAACTGTTTTTATTCCAATTGTTTTGCCATAAGTATAGTCTTGGACTGAGTTTTTGGCATCATTGGTATCAATAAAATCTTCTGCTTCTAAATGAACGACTTGTTTATTATTTGTTTTTTCAGTATTCAGTATCTTTGCACCGTCTTTTCTGTATAGGATATCAAATTTGTTAAGCAACTCTTTGTCGTAGTTTAAATTTTTGTTTGAATTGAGTGATGCTGTTGAAGGCAGGTAAATTAATGAAATGTTATTTTCATCAACGATTTCTTTAATTTTATTTGGAGATTGATATTCATATAATTCAAAAGATTCGCGCACCAATTTATTGACTGATTCTAGTTTAGTTAAGTCATGATAACTTTCTTCATAAAATAATACTTGGGAAGGTTTTTCAGTGTAAACTGGGGCGAGATATCCTGCGAAGTTATCCATATTCATTATTTTTCCTGAAAAATTATTTTGTTTCAAATACTCTAATGCTGCGAAATCTCCGGAATTAACTGCAGTATTTCTTGACGATAATCCTGCAATTAAAGAACCGGAACCTCCACGATATATGTTCTGTAAGTTGAATGTTTCATAGTCTAAGAAAACAAATAAAGAAAAAACAAATAATACTAGAAAAAATATGTTTGCTTGTTTTATCCTGGTTGATAAATAATAAATTCCCATTCCTGACAATAAGACTATTGGGATGGTCAATCCAGTCCACATTATTATATTTAATGGGTAAATGTGAAGCAATGGCTTGACTAAATAATGTATGAATTGATGATTTTGAATGTACAAAAACCCAGTAAAAAAAAACAAAGCTAATTTAATTGTTTTATCTATCTTAATGAAATATAGTGTTATAATTCCAAATAGAGACAGTATTAAAGAGATATTTCCTACAAATAAAGAAATATAGCTAATATCTTTAGCTCTTGATTCTCCATTTATTTTGTCAATCCACATTTGTTCGGTCCAAAAATCGGTTACTTTATGACTATTGCTCAACGCGTAGTATAAATATGGTGATGCAACAAGGAATATTATGAAGAATACTGCAGAAAAATCAAGAAAAGTTTTCTTTTTAGCAATAACCGCAAATCTAGAGATAAACAAAGCCAACATAAACCATGAAAATACAATAAATATATCTGCATGACTTAGCAATATTCCTCCTGAGAAAAATCCTGCGAACAACAACTGACTTTTATTATTTGTTTCTAAATATTTAAAAAAGAAAATAATAAATAATAGAAAAAAGTTCG
This sequence comes from uncultured Methanosarcinales archaeon, assembly GCA_964360565.1. Classification (GTDB taxonomy): domain Archaea; phylum Nanobdellota; class Nanobdellia; order Woesearchaeales; family ARS49; genus CAYHXI01. The sequence goes on from CAYHXI010000001.1 coordinate 55,640, forward strand.
TAGCTAATAAAAATGAATAAGTAGAGCCTCCGATAACTGCATTTTTTAATGTTGCAATAATCATTGCTGCAAGTAAAAAACTGAGAGCCATGTTTTTATTTTGAAAGTTAATCACTCCTATCAAATAGAACAATCCATAAATAAAGAATGCAACTAAAGGAAAAATAAACATCATTAATTTATTTATGTTAACATTAATTAAATTAGAGAAAAAAACAGTTAAACTCGGAACTAATGGAGGATAATAGTTTTCAATGTTGTAAAACGGCAGAACAAATTCTCCTGTTTGCTTAATTCCTAGAGCAAAAATATCATAATCTCTTGTAAAACCATAATCGATTAGTAACGGTGGTATTAAGTAGTACAGAAATAAAAAAGAGAACACTGCATAAGTAATCACAGAATAAAAATCGATTTTTCTGGAATCTGCGTTTATTTTTTTTTTAGAAAGTGTTTTTTTTAAATGTACTATGATTGTGTGTGTGTTAAATGCCAATAAAAATACAGTGAAAAGAGAAAATGGAATTTTTAACAGGATTGAGAAATAGTATAATATACTCAACGCAGATAAACCACAACTAATAGAGAATAAAAAACTGAATCTTTCAGTATTTATCAAGCATTTATTTTTGATATAATTTCCGAGAGGATATGCAAAAATAATCAGATAAAAATAAAACAAAAATAAACTAACTATATTCTGAGAAGAAATATTTATTATTGAATTAATAAAGCCCATAAAATCACATCTCCACCCTAACTACATCTCTATCTATTTTGCCAATGGCGTAATCGATTTTGTCAGATAGATTTCTGTCTTTTGTCGCTCGTTTTATCTGTTTCATTATATCTATCATTCTTCTGAAAAATCTTATTATGTCTCCTTCTTCATAATTGCAGAGCTCTAAAAGCTCTTCGAAGCTTCCTTCGCTCGTCCAATGTAGCACAGTTCTTATCATTCTAAGAAGACTAGTTCTATTTATTTTTTTTGCAACGTATTGGTTGCATTCTAATTTTTTTATTAATTGCTCATATGTTTGTTTTGCTTTTCTAGTGCTGAAATAGTCTGAACCTTTCGGTTCGTAAACTATAGATGCAACTACAACAAGCAATTCATCTACGCTGAAACTTTTGTATAATTCTGTACTGAAAATTTCTGACACTAATATTTCTTCATAATATATGTGCAAGCTAAATTTTCCTTTATTAGTTAAAGTTAAATCATCAGTTATGTATCCTAGCTTTTGCAGAGTATCTACTCTATTGTGAAATGTTGACATTATTCTTACGCTCGGACTTTCTTTCTTTTTTAAGAAATAATCAAAATTGCTTTTCAGAATTATTTCTCTTTCCTCAGGAGTGTGAGAATTGATTAGGTGAAGCACAGTATTGTAAATCAACCTGAATTGAGAGATTATTGGTTCTATATCTTTTGCAGTGAAGTGCTCCACTTTTTCAAAATTAGTATAGTGCCTGTCAACAATGGCAAAAACATAGCCTATTTCATCAATTCCTCGTCTTCCTGCTCTTCCAGCCAGCTGAAAATATTCTTTTGAATTAAGATATCTAAAACTAAAGCCGTCGAATTTTTCCAACCCTCCAAAACAAACACTTTTTGCAGGCATATTTATTCCAACTGCAAAGGTTTCTGTTGCATACAAAACTTTGATTAATCCCTTGGCAAACAAATCTTCAACAATATCTTTCAATATTGGAAGAAGTCCTGCATGATGATATGCAATTCCTCTCGGAAGCACTTCTCTAATTCTTCTTACGGACTCGAGATTTCTAAGCTCTTCAGGAACTCGACTTCTAATGAAGCTAATAATTTCCGATTTTTGTTCTGGCGAAGTAAAATCAAATCTTTGTGCAAGTTCTCTCGCATGAATTTCGCAGTTTTTCCTGCTGAAATAAAAAAATATTGCCGGAAGTTTGTCTTTTATTTCTCTTATTAAATCAAGATGTATTTTAGGATCCAACCCTTGCGACCTTTCATGGTCTCTTCCTCTGCCTCTTCTTACTCGGAATATGGATTCTTCAGGAATCTTCATATTCTCTTTAAGCTCAGCTAATGTTGCTATTCCAAGCATTTTATCATATACAAAGTGCTGAAGTGGAACTGCCCTTTTTTCGTACTTTACAACATCCACTGTGTGTTTTTTTATCGAAGCAATCCAGTTTGCGAATTCTTCTGCATTCGGAATTGTTGCAGATAAGCAAATAAATCTAATGTGTTCAGGAGCAAAAATTAATGATTCTTCCCACACAGTTCCTCTTTCAATATCGCTCAAAAAATGAATTTCGTCAAAAACAACGTATGTAACTTCATCTATTTGAGGGTCTTTTGCAAGAAGCATATTTCTAAAAATTTCAGTAGTCATTATAAGCAAAGGCGCCCTGTCATTTATTACAACATCTCCAGTTAGCATTCCAACCATTTCTGCTCCAAAAGCTGCCTTAAAATCCTTATACTTCTGATTAGAGAGTGCCTTTATTGGAGCGGTGTAAATTATTTTTTTATCCAAAGGAAGATATTTTGTTATAACATAGTCTGCAATAAGAGTTTTTCCAGTTCCAGTTGCTGCGCTAACTATGACTGAATGATTCTTTTCTATAGAATTGATAGCATCTATTTGAAATTGGTCTAGTGTAAAATTCTTGAATTGCATATTATTTCCGAACTCACTTCGCTGCGCTCAGTTCATTCAGGAAATAATAGTGTGGAAAAGCTTTTAAAACTTACCATCATTAATTTTGCTGAACGAACACTCAAAGTGTGAGTTCGCAAAATTAAAATGAAACTATCAATAATTATTCCAGTCTACAACGAAGCAAACACTATAAAAGAGGTTCTTGATAGAGTTAATAATGTTGATTTATCAAGTTTAGGACTTAAAAAAGAAATCGTTGTAGTTGATGATGGAAGCAAAGATGGAACTCAAAATGTTCTGCTGGCGAACGCCCACGCTTATGCCAAGCTGATAATTCATGAAGTCAACAAAGGAAAAGGAAGCGCAATAAGAACAGGAATTGCGAATTCAACTGGAGACATAATCTTAATTCAAGATGCAGATTTAGAATACAATCCTGACGAATACATTACAGTATTAACTCCAATCATTCACAAAAAAGCAGAAGTAGTATACGGCTCAAGATTTTTATCACAGCCGCATTCAAGCAAACAAAAATGGGCAATACCCTCTCATTATTTAGGAAACAAATTTTTATCTATGTTAACTTCTCTTCTTTATTTCGAACCGATAAGCGACATGGAAACATGCTACAAAGCATTCAAAAAAGAAGCACTTAATGGAATAACTCTTAAAGCAGAGCGTTTTGAATTCGAACCTGAAATTACTGCAAAAATACTTAAGAAAGGAATAAGAATTCTTGAAGTTCCAATCTCATACAAATCACGAGATTACAAAGAAGGCAAAAAGATTAAATGGAGTGATGGATTAATTGCAGTGTGGACGTTGATTAAGTATAGGTTTGTGAATTAGTTAGTGGTTAGTAGCGGGTGGTCGGTAGTCTGTTGATAACTATTTACTGCTTACCACAGACTACTTCCAACTAACTACTGACTACTCACTACCAGCTACATACTAATTTAAAAACATCCCTCTCCAATTCTCACATATGAACTTTCAAAATCTAAAAAACGTCGAAGGCCCTCAATTTTATCTAGATTTAGCGTTCCATAGAGCAAGCCGGCAAACTTCTGAATTAAGAGGAAAACTTAAAGGAGGCGGGGCATCATCACTGCAGAAAGCAAGAACATTCGAATTTGAAAGAGTTAATATTGTTTATATGACTTTAAGAGAATCTTTTAGAGAAATATTGAAAGGATTCCCTCGTCTTGAAAGCTTAGACCCTTTTTATCTAGAGCTCGTTAAATGTACAATTGATTATGACCAAGTAAAACTTTCTTTAGGAGGAGTGACTTGGTTTATACAACAGTTAGATAAAATTTATATCGAGTCTAAAATAAAAATAAAGAGCTGTAAAGATATTGGCACAATAAGCAGATATAGAATAGAGTTCTACGGCAGAATTTCTTCTTTCGTAAAACAAATAAAAGACCGTTTAGAATATTTGGAAGTTGCTAGAAAAAAAATGAAAGAGTTTCCTCCTGTAAAAACATCTATTCCAACAATTGTTATTGCAGGATTTCCAAATGTTGGAAAAACAACTTTGCTGAGAGCATTAACCGGCTCTGAACCGAAAATCGCAGATTATCCTTTCACCACTCAAAAACTAATGATTGGATATAATATAGACAAAACTTTGCAGTTCATAGATACTCCAGGTCTTCTAGATAGGCCTTTGCAGAAGAGAAATAAAATAGAATTACAAGCAATACTTGCATTAAAATATTTGGCCAAAGTAATATTTTTCGTATTCGACCCGACTGAAACATGCGGATATACTTGGGAAGAGCAGAAAAATCTTCTTTCAGATATTCAGAAAAATTTTGATGCTGAAATACAAATAGTATTCAACAAAACTGACATCGCTGAAAAAGAAATTGTTGAGAAAAGAAAGAAAGAATTCGACAATGTGGTTGTAATAAGTGCTGAAAAAAATACGGGAACTGATGAATTAAATAAAATTGTAGAAAAATTCATAGAAATTGAAGTAAAAGAAAAAGAAATGGATGAAGTGGAATAATGCTAAGCATAGTTGCAAACACTGGACGAGAAGTATCTGGAATACAAAATTACTCTGATTTTTTGATTAAAGAATTAGATAAAAGAAAAATTAAGCATTCTTTGATAAATCCTTCTGAAGAGAATAAGTTGTTGAAAAAAGTAATTTCATTGTTAGGTTTCAACAGCGAAAAAATATTGAGCGATTTCCCAATCTTTTTGAAAATTCCTAAAATAGGCACAACTCATTTCACGAGCCAACAACAAGCAATTGCGCTTTTATTCTCCAAACAGACAAAATCAATCGTAACAGTTCATGATATTATTCCTTTAGCTACAAACATGTATGCCTCGTTCTTTGAAAAAATATTGTACTATTTATCTTACAAAGGATTAAAAAAAGCAGATTGTATCATTGCAGATTCACAGAGCACTAAAAATGATTTAATTCATTATTTGAAAATCGAAAGCAAAAAGATAACAATAGTTCCTCTAGGAGTTAACCTTGAAATTTATAAAACATCAAAAGCAAATAGGGAGAAAAACACAGTTTTGTACGTCGGAAGTGAAATGCCACGCAAAAATCTAAAAATTCTTTTTGAAGCGATTGCAATAGTAAAAAAGAAAATTCCAGATATCAAATTAATTAAAGTTGGAGTTTCTCAGTGGAAGAACGCCCGCGAAGAATTAATACTTCTTGCTTCCAAATTAGGAATTTCAAATAATGTTGTTTTCAAAGACCACTCAGATAATCTGGCAGAAGAATACAACAAATGCACAATTTTTGTTTTTCCTTCACTTTACGAAGGATTTGGACTTCCTTTGCTTGAAGCGATGGCCTGCGGATGCGCAATTGTATGTAGTGATAGAACTTCACTTCCAGAAATTGCGGGAGATACTGTGAAATATTTTGAACCAGAGGATAAAAATGAACTTGCTGTTGAAATTTATGCTCTACTAAAAAACGAACTTCTTAGAAAAGAACTTAGTTTGAAAGCCCACAAAAGAGCGCAGGAATTCAGCTGGGCTAAAACTGCAGAGAGAACAATTAGAGTTTACTAATTAAACACTTAGATACTGAAGAATAGAATAATATGTCAAGAACCACCAGTCAAAGACTGGTGGCATGTGAGAGGCAATCTGCCTCGAACTTCAACACCGAACAACTAGTGGTTCTTGAGCAATTAGCGAATTCCACCTAATTGGTTTA
>CAYHXI010000002.1:0-8280 GCA_964360565.1 uncultured Methanosarcinales archaeon
CTCGCGATACTTCGCCATCTGTCATTATGTAAAAAGGTTTTTGGGAGTATGGATATTTTGTGATGAAGTGTGCTGCAGAATCGTATTTTTTTAAAACTAATTCTCCTAGTTTTTTCTCGTCTTCAGTTCCTATGTCATCTCCAAACTTTAATTTCGAGCCAGATTTGTTCAGCATCTCTAGCGCTTCAGTATATGTTACTCTTGGAAATGGAAGTGTTGGAATGTCCAATTTAACTCCTAAAAGTTCTAGTTCTTTTGCATTTTCTTTTTCTATTTTCTGCATAACATGAACAACCATTTCTTCAAGCATTTTCATTACATCCTCTTCTGAATCTATGAAACTCATTTCGAAATCTACTTGAGTGAATTCTGTAAGGTGTCTCATGGTGTGGCTTTTTTCTGCTCTAAAACTCGGTCCTATTTCGAACACTCTTTCAAATCCTGCTGATATGAGCATTTGTTTATACAGTTGTCCTGATTGAGATAGGTATGCTTTTTTGTCGTAGTATTGCACTGGGAAAAGTGTTGCTCCTCCTTCTGCTCCTGCGCTTATTATTTTGGGAGTCTGCATTTCCATAAATTTGTTTGTTATCAGAAACTCTCGCACGCCCATATTTGCTGTTGTTCTTATTTTGAATATTGCTAGATTTTTTTGCATTCTTAAATCAAGAAATCTATTGTCTAATCTTTTGTCGAGCATTGTTGGAATTTTTCCTGTGATGTCTATTGGAAGCTGAGGGTCTGATTTATTGATTACTTCAACTTCAGACAGCAGAACTTCATTTCCTCCTGATTTTAATTTTGATTTTACTACTTTTCCTTTCGCCAGGATTATGCTCTCTTTTGAAGTTTTAGTAATCTCTTCAAAGCATTTGTTGTCTGGGTTAATAACTAATTGTGCAATTCCTTCTTTGTCTCTTAAATTTATGAATGCTATTTTTCCAAGATTTTTTATGTCTTGAGCCCATCCACTAAGTACAACTTCTGTTCCTTCGCTCATCTTCTGCACGTCTGAGCTCGTTTTTCTTTCTGAAAAGTTTAGTGGCATAACTTGTGATGAATTAATGGTGGTTTATAAATCTTTCAAGAGAAACTAAAGAATTCAACAACTCTTTTCCACCAACTTTTTTGCTTTACGATTTGTGCTGTTTTTTGTTGTATTGCTTTTGTTGCTTGTTCTTTTTGTGCAGGAGTTATTGTTTTTTGTTGAACTATTGGTTGAGGAGTTGGAGTGATTGTTTTATTAGTTTCTGAAGTTTTGTTTTCTATTTGTTTAATTTGTTCTGGATTCTTTATTTCGTTTTCTCCACCAACTTCCTTTATCTGTAAATCTAAGTTTGTTTTCTCTTCAGCAATAGAGTGCTTTGAATAACTCTTTTTTACATCAGTATTCAAAGCAATCTTATGAGGAGTTTGACTATTTTCTGATGGTTTTTCAAACTCCTCTATAACTTCTTTCGCAGGCTTTCCTTTTTTAGAAATTACTAATTTCGCAATTGAAGGTTTGCTTTTTTTACTGGTTATAAAAGTTTTAACCACTCCAACAATTATTCCTCTAGAGCTTGCCTGCAAATCTCCTTCTTTCATTCTAGGTAAAGATTCTCCGTCTATTTTCATAATCACTGAGCTGTCTTTTTCTGATATCATCATCAAATGAATTTTGAATTCTTCTTCACCTATTCTAAATGTTTTCAAGTCTCCATCTCTGAGAGTTATGAATGGATCTTCTTCGCCAATTGTTTCTATTGTTTTGTTCAGGAGTTTGCTATAAATCGAGTCTTGAGCAAGAACTGAACTGGTGAGTAATATAATGCATAAAATCATTAAAAGTTTGTTTTTTTTCATAATGTTTCTTAATTCACTCGCTCATTAAGGAAATATGAAAACTAATATAAATAAGTTGTCTTTATTATGTCTGATGGCTGAAAGCATACTCTGTCTTTGTGCACATAATGACGACCAAATAATTGGCGCAGGAGGTTCTCTAAGGAAATATGCGAATCAAGGAAAAATCATTAAGACAATAATATTTTCATTCGGCCAGAGCAGCCACCCTCACTTAAAAACTAAAGTGATTGTTGATAAACGTGTTGGCGAATCTCTTAAGGCAGATAAAATTTTGGGAGGCTCAGGAATAGCATATTTAAATATGCGAGAAGGGCATTTTAAAGAAGATTTTAAAAAAAAGAAAATGAAAATGTATTTGAAAAAAGTTATGAACGAGTTAAAGCCGACGAAAATATTCACTCACAGCGACGATGATTTTCACCCAGATCACAAAGCTATTTTTGAACTTGTTTCAGATATGATTAAGAAAAAAGAAATAGCTTGCGCTGTTTATACTTTTGAGATTTGGAACATTATAAAATTGAAAAAGAAAAGGCTTCCGAAACTTGTTGAGGATATTTCTGAAACATTTCAAACGAAAGTCGATGCTCTTAAAGCTCACAAAAGTCAGAAAGCAACTATACTTAGCTTGATGTGGAACATATATCTTAAAGCGATAACTAATGGATTTTTTTACGGCTGTAAATATGCAGAGGTGTTTTACAAAATAAATTAAAATATTTACTATAAACTATCATAACCTACTATAAACTAATATGAAAAAAAAGCTCCTCGTAACCACGGACAGTTTTTTGCCGAGATGGGACGGCATCTCTAGATTTCTTGCGATAATTTTGATTAATCTTAGAAAAAAATTCAACATAACTGTGACTGCTCCAGAATTCAAAGGCAGATTAAAAAAAGTAGAAGATATAAACATAGTGCGTTTTCATCTGATGAAGATACGTTTTGGAGATATATATTTTTCAATTCCTAAAAAAATGAAACGATTAGTTGCAGATGCAGATATTATTTTCAATCAAACAATTGGTCCAATAGGAGCATCTGCCATAAAAAATGCAAAACGACAAGGAAAACCAATAGTAAGTTATGTCCACAGCATAGAATGGGAGTTAGCATCAAAAAGCGTTAAACGATTCAAAAAAATTGTTGAATGGTGGGTTAAAAAAAGAGCAAAAAGATTGTATAACAAATGTAATCTTATTTTAGTTCCTTCTCGAGAAGTTGGGTATATTTTAACTGCAAACGGAGTTAGAACTAGAAAGAAGATTATTAAATTAGGAGTTAACACTAATAGATTTGTTCCTGCACGAGATGAGCAAGATAAATTTGCAGTTAGAAAAAAATTAAATTTACCGACAGATAAGATACATAAAATAATCATTGGATTCTGCGGAAGAATAGGTAGAGAAAAAGATTTGCCGACTTTGTATTCTGCATTCAAGAACATCATTAAAACAAATCAGAATATTGTCCTTCTCATTGTTGGCGAAGGAGTTGACATTCGCGAAATGAAAAGAGACAAAAATGTGATTCTCGCCGGCTCCGTGAATAATGTCGTTCCTTATTTGCAGGCGATGGATATTTATGTTCTTCCTTCTTTAACAGAAACAAGTTCGCTAAGTACTTTGGAAGCGATGAGTTGCGCACTTCCTGTTGTTGTTACTCCAGTTGGAAGCATTAAAGAATATATTGTCGACGGCAAGAATGGCCTTATTTTTCCTCCAGGAGATGTTTTAAGTTTAACGAAAAAACTTAGACGATTAATTTATTCTGAAAAATTAAGAACTGATTTAGGAATCTCCGCGAGAGAAACAACAATGGGAAAATATGAATGGAGTAAAACTGTTGAAGAAATTTATGAAGTGCTGAGTGAGCTTTAGAGATTTTCCTTTTTTTTTTAATCTAAACCTCTACAACTAAATGATTTTTGTCAGGCACTGATACAAATACTTCTTTTCCTGCACTTAAGTTTAAACTTCTCATCACATCTTTATTTATGTATATTCCTAATCTGTCTTTTGATAGTTTGATTAATTTTTGAGATATTTTTAGAGGGGATTCTTTTGCTTTTATTTCATCTATGCTTTTTTTTATGGAGTCTTCTTCGAAATCAAAATGTCCGCATTTCAAGCATTGATGACTTGTTGCTAAACTATCTGCATCTTGTATTTTGACTTTAACTTCTTTCATATTAGTGTTGCATTCTGGGCATTTCATTTTAACCACCTTGTTCTTTGACATTTATAACATACAAAATATTTTCTTTGATTTCGCATAAAATGTAAAATCTCTCATTTTCTATCTGAATTTTATTCCCTTTCTTCTTTTTGTTTTTTATCAAGTAAATAAGTTTTACAACTTCGCTCCAAGGCAAAGTTCCTTTGTGATGTTGCTCATAATGTTCACTCCTCTTTATTTCTGTCCAATACATCAATAATCACTCCAGAAATAAGTGTAGTCTTTAAGACTATTTAAATCTTTCTGTGCTTCGTAATTTAAGCGATACTTCTGGGGGCAATGTCATTAAGTTAGTGTGTTTATTTTTTTATTTGTGAAAATTTTAAGTTTTTTTTTTAATTAAAATATTGTTGAAAAACCTCAATTGCTTACTGCCACTTCTTCTGCTTTTATGGCTTGTATTTTTTCTCTAGCTTCTTCCATCGCTAAACTAACCACTTGGCTTATGCCGACGTCTTTTTTCATAGAAACTCCGTAGAGTATGTCTGCTTCTGAGATTACAGCATCATTGTGACTTATCACGATATATTGTGCTTTGTGGCAATATTTTCTGATGAGATTTGCGAGCAGTTGGCTGTTGTGTTTGTCGAGTGCAGCATCAACTTCGTCGAGAACATAGAATGATGCTGGCTCGTGTTCTTGTATTGCAAATAAGAATGCCAGCGCAGTCATTGTTTTTTCTCCGCCGCTCAAACTTCTGATGTCTAAAAATTTCTCTCCTGCTAATTTGACTTTTATTCTGATTCCTTCTTCGAATAATTTTTCTGGATTTTCTACTTCTAAGAACGCGTCTCCTTTGCTGGACAAGTCTAAAAATATTCTTTTGAAGTTTTCGTTGATTACATTCAATGAGTTCATGAACAAATCTTTTTTGCTTCCTTCAATTTCGTTCATTAAGTTGAGCACTTCTTCTTTTTCTACTTTTAGACTTTCTTTCTTTACAACCAAACCAGTATATTCTTTTTCAGTTATTTCGTAGATTTCAAGTGCTCTCATGTTGACATTTCCTATTCCAGCAAGCGACCTTTCCTGCGAAGCAATAGACTTTTTGAATTCTTCTTCTGATTTTTCTAAATCGAGCTCGACTCCAGGATATTGTGATATTTCTACTTCTATTCCTGCAATTTCTGCTTTCATTCTTGCTTCTTCTATTGAGACTGTGTTTATTTGAAGTTCTTCATTTCTAGATTTTTCTTCTTGTACTAGAACTTTGCTTTCGCAAGAATTAATAAAATCCTGTGATTTATTTCTTTTGTCAAATAGAGATTTGTATTCTGCATAAAATTCTTTTTGGTCTTCTTCTTTCTGTCCAAGTTCTTTTTCTTTTTCTTTTATCTCTCCACTTAAAACATCCATTTCACTTTCAAAATTTTTCTTTTCTTTATCCAATCCATTTATAGAGCCTAAAACGTTTTCGCGCTCTTTATATCCTACTTCGTTGCTCTGCATTTCTATATTTCTTAACTCAGCATCCATTTTTATTACTGACTCGGATAATTCTTTCCTTTTTTCATCGAATGCATTTAATTGCGCAAGAATGGTTGGTTTTCTTAGCTCTGTCGCTTTATTTCTTAGTTCTTGTCTCTTTATTTTCAGCTGAACTACTTTTTCAGTTAAGTCATTCAATTTAGAGTCCAACTCTGCCAAAGAAGAATTGTTTTTCTTAAGTTGTTCTTCAAGCTCTTCTTTATACTGCTGACTGGCGATTAAATCTCCAGAATCTAAATGTAGTGATTTTTCAGTTTTTATTATATCTCCTTCCAATCCTGCTTTTATTTCTCTCAGTCTTGTGATTTTTTCATCGCTCTCTTTTCTCCATTCTTCAACACTTTTTATTTCGCGTTCAAGCGAATCAACTTCATTTCTGTTTTTGTTGATTTTGTCTTCCATTTCGTGCTCTTTGAAGCTTCCGAAATTTTTATGCCTGTATCCTCCGATCATTGCTCCTGAAGGCTCAGTTAAATCTCCGTCAAGTGTTACTGTTCTTACACTTCCGATTCCTAATTTTCTTGAGACGTCTATGTTGTCTACAACAAGAGTGTTTCCGAAGACGTATGAGAATACGTTTTTGAATTTGTTGTCGTAGTTTACTAGATTTGTTGCAAATCCATGCACTCCTTTTTCTTCAGCGTGTTTTATTGCTTCATGTGTTGATGGAAATGTTTTTATTTTGTTTAGCGGCAGAAAAGTAGATACTCCAAATTTATTTTCTTTTAAGTATTTGATGCATTTTGCTGCAGTTTTGTCGTCTTCAACTACTACGCTGTGTATTTTGTGTCCTGCTGCTATTTCTAATGCGAGAGAATATTTTGATGAGACGCTTCCGAGCTCAGATACTGTTCCATAAACTTCTCCTAATGTGTTTTTATTCTCTAGAATCTTTTTTACTGCAATATTTGCGTGTATGCTTTCTTTTACGTTTGCATGCTTCAATTCCATTTTTGAAAGTTCTTCTCTTTTAATCATTAACGAATCTCTTTTCTGGCCGAGCTCTCTTGCTTTTAGTGAATCTTGATTGAGAAGTTCATTTAATTCGAGCACTGTTTTTTTGAATTCATTCTTCATTTTTTTAAGAAGGTCAAGTTCATTTTTGTGTTCTTTCTCAAGCTCTAAAACTTTTTCTATTCTTTGTTCTATTGTTTGCAGTTGAAATTCGTTTTTGTCTTTTTCGCGAAGCTGGTTTTGATGTTCTTCTCTTAAGGAATGAGTGCTTTTCTGTAATTCTTCGCTTTCGCGGTCGATTTTATCTATTTCTTGCTCTATTTGATTGCTTGTTTCTATGCCGTGTTTTATTTTGAATTCTTTGATTGTTTTTTCTAATTGTTCGAGTTCTTTTTGCTGGTTTGTTTTTGTTTCTTCGAATGATTTTTTCTGCGCTTCAAATTCTTTTATTTTTTGCTCAACTTCTTCAAGACTTTTTGCATTTTGAGATTTTCTATGCTCGATTTTCTCAATTTCTTTTTGTGAAGAATTTATTTTAGTTTTAGCGGTTGCAATTTCTACTTTGAGAGATTCTACATGTTTTTGTAGTTTAACTTGCTCAACTTCTCCTTTAGATTCGATTTCTTCATTGATTTTTTTTATTTCTTCTTTTTTTATGTTTATTTGTTCGCGCAGATTTTTGATTCCTTCATTTATTTTGTTTAATTTGTCTTTAAACTCTGAGTTCTTTTGCATTAATTTATTTAGGTCTTCGTTTTTCGAGTCAAATCTTTTTTTTGCATAGCTTGCCTTGTTTTTCTTAAGAGAGTCAGTTAACTCTTTGTATTTCAGTGCATGATCTCTGTCTTTTTTGAGTTCTTTCAAGTATGTTTCTCTTTCTTTAAGGACGATTTCTGCTTCGCCTATTTTTTGGTCGACTTTTGTGAGTTCGTTTAGAGCTTGCTGTTTTTTCTCTTCGTAAATCGATATTCCTGCGATTTCTTCTATTACTTGCCTTCTTTCTATTGAAGACATTTCTATCATTCTTATTATGTCTCCTTGAAGAATTATGTTGTATCCATCAGGGTCTATTTTTGCTGAGGATAATAGCTCTAGCATTTCTTGTCTTGTTTTTGTTTTGCCGTTGATTTTATATTTGCTTAATCCGTCGTGTCTAACTAGTCTAGTTATTTTGATTTCTTCCTCAGGCAGTGGAAAAATTTTGCTTTTGTTGTCGAAATATATTGATACTTCTGCAATTTTGGAGGGTTGTTTTGTTTTTCCCCCATTATATATTAGGTTGGCGGATTTTTCTGCACGAAGTGATTTAGATGAAGATTTACCGAGGACGAAACAAAGTGCATCGAGAATATTGCTTTTACCAGATCCGTTTGGCCCGAGGACAGTATTGAATCCGCTTCCGAACTCTAATTCAGTAAATTTTCCAAAACTTTTAAAGCCATCTATAACTAAACGAGTTATTTTTGTCATCCTTTTTTTTGGTACCCTCTTATGTGTATTATTCTATCTGGATTTTATAAACTTTCTCATAAACTTTTGCGAATTCAACTCTTCCAGAGTTTCATTCAGTAAAAGTTTAATTTTACAGTAATTAGTATAAAGTTTTTTAAATAACTCTTTGTTTTTAAGATTAGTTAGCTTTGCTTTAGAAATTAAAAATTCGCTGAATGAGTGAAGCGAATTCGCAAATTTTTGCGTCGGTGGTCTAACGGTTATGACTGTGGACTTCCAATCCACGTGTCCGGGTTC
>CAYHXI010000002.1:8380-29519 GCA_964360565.1 uncultured Methanosarcinales archaeon
TGAGCTGACTGACGGTTACGCCGAACTTGTTCGGCTATACCGGCACGTCCGCTAAAATATTATCTATATATAGATACTTTATTTTAAATCTTTCTAAAAACTCAGTAATCATCTTACGTATAGACTTCTAATCTACACCATTCTAGAGTGATACTGCTTCAAAAGTTTAGTATTTTCACTCAATCGTTTATGGTGCTTTTATCGTCGGGATTATGGCTTACATATTTGCGAAAAGTTTATAAATCAGGTGAGTTATCTATACAATGTATCTTACGGTATGCCATATAATATCGTAAATTAAAACAGGTGAACATATATTCAAATATATATGTTCTAGAGAAGAAATATTTATAAAAAAAACAATAAGTTCAAACTTAAATTTACTCAACCCATAAATAAAGAGTAAGGATAGCCTAAAAAAACACGGAGGTGTTTAGATTATGAAAACAATAAGTAATTTGAAAAAGGTGGTGGCTTTGGGAATGGGCCTCACTATGGTTGGTGCTACGTTATTTGGTGCTTCTGCAGCGAAGTTGTCAGATTGGCCTGCTCCATTTGTTATGAATGGTGTGCCAGCATCGAATTTAGCTGTGGTGTTTGGAGATGCAGCAGCAGCTTCAGATGTCGCGGGAGCTACTGAGATTGTAGCAGCGCTTCAGCAAGCAGCAGTTGTGAGAACACAAGTTCCAGGAGCTGTATCTAAAGTTTCTTTGAAAGGAAATGCAGTTGAGTTTGGTAGTCCAACTAATTTGTTAGAGTTGAACGAAACCATGGGAGCTGTTAGAAATACTTTCACTGAATTTGACCTTCCAATTTTGAAAGGTTCAACTATGAGTACTCAATCTGGAGTTACTAAAGTAAATCAATACTTGCAATTTCCAGGTTCAGGTTCTAACACTGCTTACAGATCTAACAAAGTAGTCTTTGATGAAGACGAATTTAGAAATGTAGGAACTTTCTTATTTGTGAACGATGGAGACGAACTAGGTGTTTGGACTCTTGAGTTTGAAGAAGGTTTGAAAAGTGCTTTGACTGAAAAAACAGCAGGAGATTTTGCAGGTTCCGCTGGAGGTCAGCTTGATGAGTTGACTAACAGAAGAGTTAACATTTTAGGAACTGAGTATGTTGTTACAAAAACAGAAGTGCATGGAAGCCAAACAAACAACCAGACAGTTATTACATTATTAGGTGGAAAAGTAACTGATAAGTTGGGTGAAGGAGACAAAAAAACATACACTGTAAACGGCAAGGAATACAATGTAGAAGTTTTAATCGTTTCTGAAAGCAACAACGAAATCTTGTTAAAAGTAAATGGAGAAGCACTTCCAAAGTTGAGAGTTGGAGAAACAGAACCAACAAGCGATGGTTTGCTAGTAGGTTTAATTGCATTGTACCCAACTGCAAAAGACACCCAAAGCTCAATCATAGAATTAGCTATTGGAACGACAAAATTAGTCTTCAAGGACAATGTCTACGATGCAGCTAAAGGTTTAGGAGATTCTAGCACGTATACTAGAGGTGGACTAACAGTCAACAACGAAGTAATAGAGGATGATTCAGTAAGAATCAACTTAAACCCAGTTGGTAATTCCAACAGTTCATGGGTCTTGTCAGATATTAAAGTAAACATATCTGCAAACGGACTTGTAGGAGATATCTTCGTACCTCCAGGCCACGGAGTAAGAGAATACTTAAACGAGCCAACAGCATTGCTCGCTCCAGACTGGGACGTAAAGTACGAAGGTTTGATGAACACTGGAACAACAACAGTAAGAGTCACTCCAACAGCAAGAGACGAATACAAATTAGAATTCGTTAACCAAGAAGGATTGAAATATTCAGTCCCTCTAGCATCACAAAGACAGAATGCAGGAACCTTACGAAGAGGAGAATACACAGGAGGAAGACAAAGAGACCTCATCTACTTCGAAGCAAACGCTTCAATCGCTTCCGCTGACAATAACAAAGCAGGTCATGGATTAGTAAACAGATTTGACTACTTTGTCGTAAGCGACATAGAAACCGCAGGTAACTTACCAGTAGATGGTCAATCTCCTGCAACAGGCGAAACAGGTGCAGCAAACGTAGCTCAATTTGGAGGTTCACAATCTGATAACACTGCGTTTACTCACGTGTTAAAGTATGAAGAATACTCTGCAGGAACAAGAGTTGCAACATTCACTGATTTAGCTTCAGGAACTAAACAAGTTACTGTAGCTCCAGGACAAAACCTTGGAAACTTAATCATTGGTGGAACGACCTACCAATTTGAAGTTGTAGGTGGAGCAACCAACGCAGCAACTGACAACGCAAACATCTCAGTAGACGTAGACGGAGATGGAAACTTGGCTCAAAGAGACAAAGCAATTATTGCAACTGAAGGTGGATTATTAGTCACCATCAATGCAGGTAACACAACTGCAGTTGCAGCAGGATTAGGTTCGACTCCAGGAGTACAAGGAACAGCACTGCCAAGTAACGTGTTAGCATTGTCTTTCACAACTCTTGCAAAGCAGTTTGACTCTGGTGGTTCAACACATCAAGTTGAAAAAGTAATCATCAACGCATCATCTAATGCAATAAGAATGGAAAGACAGCAAATGTCCAACTTGTCTTTTAAATTTTTGACAAGTGAGCCTGAGATTGCTCAGTACTTAAACACGTACGGATCTCAATGGGAATTGTTCGATCCATTAACAACAGACAGCCCTGAGGAATTAACTCTTGAATACCCAATCTCGCAAAGAGGAGTTCAAGTGTTCTTAACCAGCGGAGATGTTCAAAAGGAAACATCTAAAGGCGGAGAAAGCCAGAAAATGAACCCACTTCCAGTGGGAATTGCAAAACTTGCATCGCAAGTTTCTGACTTGACAAAGCTGAATGCAATAGTTGTTGGTGGACCATGTGTCAACCCAATAGCTGCTAAATTGCTTGGAAACCCAGAGCCATGTACTAAAGGCTTTGAGAAAGGAAAAGCAACTTTAAGATTGTTCGATAGTTCGTCTGGAAATACTGCCTTGC
This sequence comes from uncultured Methanosarcinales archaeon, assembly GCA_964360565.1. Taxonomy (GTDB): domain Archaea; phylum Nanobdellota; class Nanobdellia; order Woesearchaeales; family ARS49; genus CAYHXI01. The sequence goes on from CAYHXI010000002.1 coordinate 11,402, forward strand.
TTGTTGCATGATATGCAGCAGATGATACTTGGAGAGCATCTAGAGCTTTAGCAACAGGAACTGACCTCAAGAACAGCAAAGCTGACAAAGAAGCGGTTGTTAGCGGTTCAACATTGAGTGATGTAACTGTAAAAGCAGCTTAAAACTGCTTTTTTTTTATCTTTTTTTTTCTTATTTTTTTAATTTTCATATTCAATTTACAGCAATAAGATTTTTTCGCACAGCGAGAGAATCTATAAAAAAGAGGTGAAATTAATGGTTCAAGAAGTTATTCTTAACACGTGGGATGCAGTAAGAGCATCTTTGATTAAGGTCGTTCAAGAAGTGATTGAGGCAGTTCCTAATGTGGTGGCTGCTTTAGTGATTTTAATTGTTGGTTATTTATTCGCTTGGTTGATTCATTGGGCAGTAAAAAGCGGATTAGACAAGATTAAGTTCGACGATTATGTTGTCAAAAAAACAGAGCTTAAAAATTTATTGGGAAGCTTTGCTTTAGGTAATTCTTTAGCAGTATTGGCTAAATGGTATGTTTTAATATTATTTTGGGGTCAAGCTGCAGTTATACTAAACCCTAGCATGGGTTGGCTTGCAGGACTTCTTGAAGCTGCTGCAAAAGTTTGGATACCTAATTTGATTTTGGCAATTATTGTTGCATTGCTAGGTCTTTTAGCTGGAGACTATATTCATTCTGCGATTCTTGCGACAAAAGCAAAAAGTGCAAAGGTTGTTGCAGATAGCACAAGATTGATAGTGTGGGTTTTCACACTCTTAATCGTGCTTGCTCAAGTTGGAGTACGAATTAGTCTTGCAGAACAAAGTCTATTGTTAATCTTAGCAGGTATAATGCTTGCTTTGGGTCTTGCATTAGGACTTGGTTTTGGACTCGCGCTAAAAGAGCATGCGAATGAAATGATAAAAGACTGGAAGAAAAGGTTGTAAAAAAAATTGCGAGTTCGTAAACTCACTCAGCAATTTTTTATTTTTTTTTATTTTTTTTTAATTAGCGGACTTCAGACCATTAACTATTTTACCACGCTTCCCGCATAAATATTGTGTTTTGTTCTAAACAACTTTATTTTTACCTTTTTGTTCTTAGTTTCTCCAAATACTGAAATCACCCTATCTTTTGATACTGCTATTTTCTCCCCTGGAAGTCTTCCGTCTGCTAGAATTTCTGCATCTACGATTTCTTTCTTTTTAGCTATTTTAGGCATGCTTTCAGATATTTCTATGTTGAAGTCTTCGAATTTAACGAACAATTCTTCGCCGTATTTTCGCTTGAAACCACTCATCTTTTCGTTAAAGTCTTCCCAAGGCATTTCTTTTGCAGGATTTCTTCCTAATTTGTATGGTAAAAATTTTTGAATGCCTATTTTAAGCATGAATTTATTGTTCTTTAGCGTTGATGCAAACTTCACTATCTCTTCCATCTCAGAATCATTTACTCCTGGAACCCAAACAGGGGCAATAATTAAATTGGTTTTTGTGCTGATGTATTTTGTTATTTCCAATATTCTTTTGTGATTATAGGGAGCATCTGCAATTTTTAAAGCAACTTCATTATTCATAGCATTCAAAGATAAATTAAATCTAGTTAATCCTGCATTGATTAATTCATCAACAAATTTTTCATTAAGTAGAGTCGCGTTTGTGTCTATTGAGATAGTTCCAACTTCTGGCAGAGCTCTTAAATCTTTTATCAATGGAACCATATCTGCATACAGTGTAGGTTCTCCTTGCGAAGCAATGTGCGCTTCAACTGGAGGTTTTTTTATCTTTATCAATTTTTTAAATTCTTGAACTAAATAGTCTTTTTCAACAATTATGTCTCTTATTCTTGCGTCGTCATTAACTGAGCAATATGTGCATCTTATGTTGCATCCACTTATTGGTCTAACTTCTATTATGTTCGTGCCTCTGTCTAATAATCCGAAAGAAATATTTCCTATTAAAGGAATCCCTGAATTTTTATGTATGTATGTTGCTGGTTTTTTTGTTACTAAATTTTTTAAGTTTTGGAACCCTTTGAACAGCAAATCATGAAATTTTCTTGATGCGCTTTCTTCTGAAACATTTTCGAACGAGATAGAATTTCCTTCGACAGTGAATTTTGCTATTTTATTCAAATCTTCTTTTAATATCTCAAATTCATATATTTTCAGAAAATTAACTTTAACATAATCTTTACCATTTGTAAATCGTATAGTTTCGAATGTGAATGTTGGCATATGTGTCTGATTATTGAGGAAACTTTAAAAACCTCACCCATTTTATTGAACTTATGCTATTATTCAAGAAAGGGTTTCCTCAGGATGAAGAGTTGGTTCTTTGTACAGTTACTTCTGTTCAGCCTCACTCGGTTTTCGTAACTCTAGACGAATACGGCAACAGAACTGGAATGATTCACATCAGCGAGGTCGCGCCAGGAAGAATTAAAAATATGCGTGACTTTGTTCAAGAGGGCAAAAAAGTAATTTGCAAAGTTCTTAAAATAACTCAAGAAAAAGGGCACATAGATTTGTCATTGAGACGAGTTAATGAAAAGCAAAAACAGCAGAAAAATAATGAAATAAAGCAGGAGCAATTTGCCGAAACTATTCTTACTCACTTTTCTAAACAAACCAGTAAAGATATGAAAGAACTCTATAAGTCCATTTCTGAACAATCAATTCAAAAATATCCTTCAATATATTCTTTATTTGAAGCAGTAGCTCTTAACAATGCCTCTCTTTCAGATATAGGCATTTCAAAAGAAATTTCTGAGCCTCTGAATGAATTTATCCGTCAGAGAATAAAGCCTCCTGAAGTTGAACTTGAAGGCCAATTTACTCTTTCAACATATTCTCCTAATGGAGTTGAATTAATAAAAGAAGCATTTTCAAAAATTCCTGCAGGTAAAAATAAACCTAAAATAGCATATTCTGGTGGAGGGATATACAGATTGCTTGTTAAATCAGAGGACTACAAAAGCGCAGAAAAAAGTCTGCAAAAAATCACTTCTTCAGTTCTCGAATTTGCAAAATCAAATAAAATGACTGCTGAATTTAAAAGAATAGACTCGAATTAAAATGAAACATATTCTGTTCTGCAAAAAATGTAATAAATTTACTATGTCTCTAGTTTGTTGTGGGGATAAAATCGAACAAGTTCTGCAAATCTCCTCAAGACAAGCTTGCGGAGATAAAACTGAATCTCTAAAGCCTCCGAAATATTCTCCCGTCGACAAATATGCTAATTACAGGAGAGAGGCGAAAAGAAAAGAACTTCAAGAAAAAGGTATGTTGTAATGCAAGTTAAAATAAAAGAAATCATTCAAGAAACAAAAGATACTGCTACTTGGCAGTTTGACGGAAGCATGAATTATTTGCCAGGTCAATTTATAACGATAGATACAAAACAATTTCCTCAGCTTAAAGAGGCAAAAGTAGGAAGAACAAATGGTCCTCGAGCATATTCAATAACTTGGCCTTTTGGAATTACTGTTAAAAAAGAAGAGCAAGGATTATTTTCTACTTTTGTGCTAGAAAATTATTTGAATGTTGGAGATGTTGTTGAAATAAAAGGTCCTTTTGGATTTTTCAAATACTCTGAGCCATCAAATGTTGTTTTGTTAGGTGCAGGAAGTGGAATAGTTCCTTTATACACGATAATTTGCAATATTTTGCACAACAAAATTCCTGTTGAAGCTAAGCTTTTGTACAGCAACAAAACAGAATCAGACATTATTTTCAAAAAACAGCTAGATAAACTTTCTTCAGAGAACAAAAATATTGAAGTGGTGCACACTCTGACCCGAGCTGATGATTCTTGGACGGGAAGAAAAGGCAGGATAGATATTTCTTTGATAGAAAGCACTGCAAAAGATTTGTCTAAATTTGTATTCTATATTTGCGGACCTTCTGAATTTGGAAATTCTCTCAAGAATGAACTTCTGAAAAAAGGAGTTTCTGCAGAAAAAATAAAAATGGAAGCATATGGATGATTGAAAAATAAAAGATTATTTGTTTTCTATTCCATATAGTGTTTGATCATACTTATTAAATCTAATATCTGCATTATTGTAATGTTCAGTTAATTTACCTCCTATTTGCCGTAATTTAAAATTACTGTGCAATAAGGGAGATAAAATTTCGTTGTTAGCATAATGTAATGCTGAACTAATTATGTAAATTTTGTTAGTGCTGTTATTTAAAAATTTCTTTAAGTCAAAAATCCATTTTTTGAGTGTTATCGAGTCATTATCAAATATACTTTGAACTGGAATATTGTACTGCTTGCTGATGTTCGCGTAATAATATATTGGCGGAGTATCATCTATTGAAATTAAGAAAGCATCAGGTTCTATTACTTGTTTCAGCCAGAGCGCGAATTCTTTAGGTCCAGAATAATCGTGGCGAAATTTAAGTATAGGGTAAATAAATAAAAACATGGACATTATGAAATATAACAGTATTACAACAGCGATGAGTTTGTGTTTTTTATAGATATAGTATAAAGGATACGACGCAAAAATAAATATTGGAACAAATACTAAGTCTAAATAACGTGCTTTATAGCCAGATACATTTCCAAAGTAAAATATTAATAAAGTCCAAGCGAGTAGGAATAGAAATTTGAATAAATTTTCTCTTTTATGCAGAGATAAATAAAGAAATAAAAGTATTCCACAAACAAAAAAAAACAATATCAACAAAGGCACTGTAGTTAATATGTCTTCAATTACCATGTTAAACTTTGGAGAAAAAAGATTAAGAAAAACTCCTCCTGAGCCGGTGTTGGGTTGGAGTGTGTTTACTAATATAAGGTCGTACAAAAATATTTTTAGCCAAACAAACAATACGATTAAGAATGGAATGAATAAGAAAAGTAAATTGCTGATTTTTAGTGAACCTTCTCTAAAAATGATTTTTTTTGATTGAATCTTTGGTTGAAGATAAAGTAAAAAATAAAAAGGAGTTAATACAATATTGGATTCTCGTATACCTATGGAGAATGTAAATAAGAAGCTAGATAATGCCAAATATTCGTGCTTGTTTTTTTCAATAGCTAATAATAGAATATAAAAACTTATTAATAAAAAAAATATGGCCATTCCATGTTCTTTACCGTATGTGTTTGGAGAGATGTATAGTGGATTGAAAGAAAATAATAATGATGCAAACAATCCTATGATTTTATTTGACAAAAATGTGCTTACAAAAAGGAACAAAGCAAGTATAGATAAAGAGTGGAATAATATTCCAGATAATCTTGTTGAAAAATCTGCATTCATTCCTTTAATATAAAATGGTAAATAAATTATTGAGTTAATGATAACTAAACTCGGTCTTCCATTTGCTGTGAGTTGCAGCTCTTGTTTTTCATACGTTTTCTCAGTAGCACTAGCTAGAGCTATAGAATCGTGATGAAATAGCCCATCATTCATTAAAGAAAAAGTTATTAAAAAATTTATGGCAAATAAAAATAAAAGAATAAGCATAGTGGAATTTTTGATTAACTTATTTAATAAAATCATTTTATTTCTTATATCTTCTCTTTCCTTTTTATAATTTGTGCAACATCGCAAATTCAATAAAAAGCTTTTTAAACCACCTCCAATTACACATTTATAGATGAAATTTCCTAAAACAAGAAATACGTATTGTAAGAAGTGCAAAAAGCATACTGCACACGATGTTGTAGAGTCTAAAAAGAAAACTGCATTTACTGCTCATCCTCAATCTTATGGAAGTAAAATTAGAGCTAGAAAAAGAGGACGAATGGGCTTCGGAAACTTGGGAAGATACTCAAAACCTGCTCTTAGCAAGTGGAAAATGGCAGGTAAAAAGTCCAGCAAAAAAACGGATTTAAGATTTAGGTGCAAAATATGCAAAAAAGCACATACTCAAAATAAAGGTTTTAGAGCTAAAAAGTTGGAGTTCCAATGAGAATAAAACAAGTACTTTCGGAAACTGTAGCAAAATTCATCAAGATAAGATGCCCTAAATGCAAAAACGAACAAATCATGTACGGCAAAGCTTCTTCGCTAGTTCTCTGTTTAGTGTGCGGAAGAAAACTTGCCGAGCCTAAAGGCGGTAAAAGCAAAGTCAAAGCGAGAGTATTGGAAGTTCTTGAATAAATTATTTAGGATAAGTTAGTAAATCAATACTTTTACTCCACCTTCGAGAATTCTTCTTTGATTGTATTTAATATTAAACTGGTTTCTGTTCTCTCGACAAAATCATATGTTTGTATGTGTTTCAAGAAATTATCCATACTTCTGCGGTTTTTAAAACGAGCGATAACTATTGCATCAGATTTTCCTGTGACGTCATAAACTGCAAATACATTCTTTGCTTTGGCGATTTTGTTTTCTAATTCTATTAATTTTCCTTTGTTTATTTTCAGGTGGATTGTGATTTCTACATCATAGCCTAATTTTTCGTAATCAAGAGCGGTTGTATATTTTTTGATTATCTTTTCTTTTTTGAGTCGATTAACTCGGTGCATGACTGTTGCAACACTAACGCCAACTTTTTTTGCGATTTCACGATATGAAAGTCTAGAATCATCTAACAAAACATTCAAAATTTGTTTATCTGTTTCATCAATCATTTGTTTATTTTATTTCAATTAAAACAGATTAAATTAAACAAATATTTAAACTTTACGTATTTTTTTGATGTTTTGTTTAACAAAAGTCTCAAAATGTTTATATTTGTTAAAGTATTACATCTTATGATCAATTTATGAGGTGAATTAAATGACTAAAATTAAAGCAGAATATATTTGGTTGGACGGCAACAAAACGCCAGAGATTAGAAGTAAAACGAAAATTCTTTATCTCGATAAACCAATTGAAACCCTTGATGATGTACCTGTTTGGGGTTTTGATGGAAGCAGTACAAATCAAGCCGAAGGCCATTCTTCAGATTGTGTTTTAAGGCCTGTACGATTTTACAAAGACTCAATTAGAGGGGGAGAACATATTCTTGTGCTCAACGAAGTAGAGCTTCCCAATGGAAATATGCATTCTTCAAATAATAGAGCGACATTAAGAGAATTAGTTGAAAAATATCAAGATGATAAAGATTTCAAATTCGGTATCGAGCAGGAATACACTTTATTTAAAGAAGATGTTCCTCTGGCTTGGGCTGAACTTGGCAAAGAACCAAAACCCCAAGGCTCTAACTATTGTGGTGTAGGTGCAGACAAGATTTTTGGAAGAAAATTAGTTGAAGAACATATTGATGCTTGTCTTGCTGCAGATTTATTATTTGATGGAGTTAACTGGGAAGTTATGCCTGGGCAATCAGAATATCAAATTGGTCCTGGAGAACCTTTAAAGGTTGCAGATGATTTGATTATCGCAAGATATTTGATGGCGAGACTTGGCGAAAATTATGGAATAACTGTTTCTTTAGCTGCCAAACCTAAAGAAGGGGATTGGAATGGTGCTGGGGCTCACACTAATTTCTCAACTAAAGAAATGATGGATAGTGATGAAGTGTTTGAAGAAATACTTGAAAAGTTAAGAGTACATCATGAAGAACACATAGCTGTTTACGGAGATGGTATTGAAAAAAGATTGACTGGAAAACATGAAACTTGTCCATATACTAAGTTCAAATATGGAGTTTCTGACAGAGGAGCAAGCATAAGAATTCCTTGGAAAGTTGCATTGGAACACAAAGGTTATTTAGAAGATAGACGTCCTTGTGCAAATATAGATCCTTATGTTGTTTTAAGCCGACTGATTAAAACAATTGTGGAATGAATAGATATTGATTGTTGTCGTATGTGGAAAGCTAAAAGAATGATTTACTATGGTGATTTTTTCCGCCACGCTGTTTGTAGTCTTTCTTAGTTTTCGCAAGTAATCTGTTTCTATCTCCCTCTCAGACCGAAGAGGGAGATAGAAACTATCAAACAACAAAAAATAACTTAAAAAAAATATCTGCATGGCGGAAAAAATTCTCAATAGAGGGCTTTGAATAACTCCTGTTTACATCGATATTCAAAGCAATCTTATGAGGAGTTTGACTATTTTCTGATGGTTTTTCAAACTCCTCAATATCCTCCCGACTGAGCTTTCCATGTATTTTAGTTGAAGACATAAATAACGCATGATTATTATGTCTCAACTAAATTGGAAAAGACAAACTAATTTATGTGTTACTTTTGTCTTTTACTATTTTGTCGAAAGCATTAAATATCTGTTTATTTTAACTGTAGTTATGCAAACTTTAAACGATTTGGTTGAATATCTCCAAAATCATGTAGGTCCAAAAATTACTTCATATGTTGCAGGATTTAATAATGTGAACCAATTAAATCAAATACCATTTGGAGTAACAGATGTTGTAGAGATGCGGCTTCGTCATGCATATGAAACTGTTCGCTTAATTTCTGAAGCGTATGACGACAAAACAGTAAAATCTTGGCTCTTTGGAAATAATACTAAACTTGAAGAAGCACCTGCATTTGTCTTGCGCCATGCAGAAACGTTGGAAGACCTCAGTTGTATTGTTCCTCTTGCGAAAGAATTTTCAAGTAGATAAAAATTTAATTATTGCCTATACAGTCATCGCCCTTCCTTCAGAAATCAATATTTCTGCAATGTTTGAAGGTATATCTGCTTCATTGCCCTCGTCAAAAGGTCCGTATTCTTCCAGTTCGCTTCCTATGAATTGGTCGACGTGAGAGGAAAATCTTAATCGCACTCTGTCGTTCTGAAGTTCTTTTCTTTCCTGTTCTAGTTCTGCAGGCAAGCTTGGAGGGTCTTCAGTTTCTCTAACTGAAAAATCTCGATCTTGATTGTGCACCATTGCATGATGTTCTGTTAAACTTCTCAAATGCTGGCTTCTGTGAATTTCTAGAGTTGTAACAAGATGGTGGAATAATGCTTTCTCTTCCTCGAGAAGAGCGCTTGTATCTATTGCATTTGAATTTGTTCTTGCACGATTCAATGCCAGATTAATTATTTTTGATTCTCTGCGATCATAAACTTCTTTTATTAATTTCTTGATATTTTGGAGTTGAACATACAAATTCTCTTTTTCTGTCGACGAGAAAATATCTGTTTTCTGAACTGTCTCTTGATACAACTGCTGTTTTTCTTTCAAGTACTCTGCAATATCTCTGAAGAAAGTTCCATCTAATTTTTGCAGGTCTTCGCGTGTTTTTTCTGCACGCAGAATTTCATACAATGTTTCAAAGGTAATCACTACCTCTTTTTGGTCCATGTCATTCCCCCTTTATGTATTTTGTATTTTCATCATATATAAAGATTGTTGTGACGCAAAATCGAAGTTTTAGAATTATTCTTAAAAGAATAATTTGAACCATAATATTTATATACTTGGAATTATTAATTTTATTCATGTTTGACTTAACCAACTTGAAAAAAATAAGAAAATCTTTGAATTTGACTCAGCACGCATTTGCAAAAAAAGCAAATGTTTCGCAGTCGTTAATTGCTAAAATAGAGTCTAATTCAATAGATCCAACATATTCTCGAGTGAAGCATATTGAAAACGCTCTTGACATTTTATTATCTTATGAAGAGTCATCGGCAGATAAAATAATGACTAAGAACGTTGTAACTGCAGATCCGCAAGAGTCCGCTCTTGCTGTTGTCAAGAAGATGAATGAAAAAGGAATCTCTCAAGTTCCAGTAATCAGCGGCTCAAAAATTATTGGTCTTTTTACAGAAACGAATGCAGTAGAAAATATAGAGAAGCTTCAGAAATCTAAAGTCGAGGAAATAATGCGCGAGGCTCCTCCAACATTAGCTCCTGAGGCAAAAATTTCTGCAGTTTCCTCTTTATTCAAATATTATCCTGTAGTTTTGATAACATTCAAAGGAGAATTAAAAGGAATTATAACTAAGACTGACTTGTTGAAAAGCGTTGTGAAGAATTGATTAAGTCTAATTTTTAATTTCATATGTGATTATTCTCACAGGTAAATGAGTTTCATGCACTTTTTCAAATCCTTCTATTTTTTCGCCAGAGAATGATCTTACAATCATTGAATCTTTTATTTTTTTATCGATTAGCACAGCCCTAAATTTGTTGCCTTCTTCCTGAAATACGACTAGAGAAACATTTGTAGATTCTGGATTATTATATTTCTCAGTTCTCTCTCCCTTTTTGACAACAATTAAACTATTCAAAGGTATTCCTTGAAACGTGCCTTTTTGTGTATCTACAATGTGATTTTCGCATTTCACAATATAGTCATTAATATTATCACAATTCATTATTGGAGAAATGTATGGTAACTCTTTTGCGTTAAATCCTCCTAGAGAAAAACTACCTTTTTCTAAAATTTTTTCTACATTGCTTTTTTCTTCACTATTTGGCTTTTGCGCATAAGGATAAAATGTCGGAGTCATTAAAAAAGTTCTTTCGTCGATAATTAAGTAAACTTCATTATTGCATTTTGAAAAATTTGCATTATTTGATAATTCAGTTAGAGTTTCTTCAATTGTTTTATTTTCGAATATTATTTTATTGGGAATTGTTGCTATTCCACAGCCAATTAACAGATTAATTTTTCTTGATAATTCTGAATTATTTGTTACAGCAGCATTAGCGAAATAAAAAGGAACATGAGTTTCAAAAAGTCCTCCATCCATCGTAGTTCCTCGTCTAGAAAATGTTTGCCAGTAATAGCCTGCATCCCACCAGACGTTTAGAATTGAATTCTTCGCAGAATTCTGCTGCAAAAACACTCCTGTTTCTTCAATAGCATCATTCATCATAGGTCCATTCTGCCAAACTTCTTGAATTGTGGGATACAAAATAATAGAAAATAGAATAAATAATGATGCCCCTGCAATTAATTTCGTTTTTGTATTTTTGAAATATTCAAGTAACTCTCTGCACAATAATCCCAAAAGTATGGCGCTTGGCGGAGCTGCAAAAAATAAAAATCTCATAGAAAATTTTCCGAGAATAAAAAATACTGAGAACCAAACTAAAATGAACCAGTTGAAAGGTTCATTTCTATTTTGTTTTCTAAAAATATTTCCCACTGCAATTAAAATAAAAATCATCATTAATATTCCTCCAAAATAACTCGAGAGTGCAGAAAAATTTAGTGATTGAAGTTCATTCACAGTTCCAAAACTACTCTGAGGAATTTCATTCGTTTTCTGAGAAACAAGCACTCTGTCTATTGTTAATTTTATTGCATTGTTCTGGTATAGAATGAATGCAAATCCTGCTATTAGAATAAATATTATTGATGCAGTCAGTATATTTTTATTGTTTCTTCTAATGAAATTATTTTTTAGAATCTTAACAGTTTCAAAAAAAGAATAAACTCCCATTAATGCAATTACAAAAAACCATCCCCTCCATGAAAATTTGAAAAGATAAATGGTTAGAGCTGTTAAAATCACTGAAGCAGCTTTAATCCAAACATTCTTTGCCTTGAATGCATTTATAAAAAATAATAAACTGACTAAAGACAAAGTCATCGCAATTACATGCGTGTCAGTATATCCTCCGAAATTAAATGCTACAAATGTCGGATTTAGCGCAAGAAAAAAAGAAGAAAAGAATGCGGCATTTTTACTTTTTGTTGTAATTAAAACCAAGAAAAAAATAGCGATTATTGAAATCATTCCTAAAAACACTGGCAGATAAAATGCAGTTTTAGAAAGCGTTGCATTTGAAAAGAAATTCCAAACTTGGTGAAAATAATAAATCGCATACGGCATAAACTCTTTTTGCATAATAGTTCCTGCTGGGGCAAATCTTAAACTGTCGGATTGAAGATATTCCTCTACATATGAATTATTTTTTAGAACAACTTGAGGTTTCACGGAATCATTAATTGTTCCAAGTTCAACAAGATTTCTCGCAATTCTATAATACAAATATGGATCAGGTCCAATTAGATAAGTTTGTTCATTTTCATCTCGGTAGTATTTTTTGTTTGTTTCAATTAAATTTTTCTGCAATTGTTCATTTGAAGTTATAGTTTTTGCTTTCTCATCAACATATCTTAATTCATCAGTTCTTGATAAGTTGTAGAATCCTATGAAAAGCACTAAAAATAACAAAAATGCAGTTTGTATTTTCTCACTACTCAAAATCGAGTTGAGTGCTGATTTCTTCATAACTTCATAGAGTGCAGGAAAGATTAATAAATCTACCTCATCCCATTAAACTCATGTCCTCTTGGAAAATAGATTTTTTTGGAAAGAAGCCAAAGCTTAACAAACCTATTTTGATAGAAGGTTTGCCTGGAATAGGCAATGTTGGAAAAGTTGCGGTTGATTTTATTATCGAAGAAACTAAAGCAAAAAAAATCGCTTCGTTCTTCTCGTATCATCTGCCTCACTCTGTTTTTGTTAATGAAGAAAATCTCGTTGAGCTTCCAAAGCTGGAGTTGTATCATGCGCGAATAAGAGGGAAATTCGATTTTCTTTTACTTTCTGGAGATGTTCAGCCTATTGATGAAATCTCCTGTTATGAATTTTGCGATTCTGTTCTAGATACTTTTGAAGAGCTTAAAGGCTCTGAAGTTGTGACTCTTGGAGGTATTGCTATGCGCCAAATTCCAAAAAAACCTCAAGTTTACTGCACAGGAAATTCTAAGCAAATAATTAAAAAATACAAAAATAACACTGCAATAAATGACAAATTATTTGGAGTTGTTGGCCCAGTAATTGGAGTTTCAGGAGTTTTACTTGGTCTTGCTGAACGAAGAAAAATAAGTGCGATTTCTCTTCTTGCTGAAACTTTTGGGCATCCTCTTTATTTGGGAGTCAATGGTTCAAGAGAGCTTGTTAAAATTCTAAATTTCAAACTAGAGCTGGGCATGAATCTCGAAAGTTTGGATAAAGAAATTAAAAAGATTGAAGCAGATATGCTTGCTCGTGCAAAAGAAATCACTCAATTGCAGGGTAAAATGCCTCAATTAACTGGTGCAGTAAAAAAAGGCGAGACGAGTTATATTGGATGATTTGCAAAACCTTTTAAACCTCCCTCAGTTCTCAATAAGAATGTCTAATAAAGAATTATTGAAGGAATTTGAACACGCTTTTGAAGTTATAAAGAAAGAATTAAAATTTAAAGCCAGCTTAAAAGAACTAGACGAAGTTTTCTTTTTGAATGATTTAATTGCGAAGGAAGGTTTTGTCAGCACTCAATTATCTAGAATGGTCTGCAGGCGCCTCCTTGATACTCTTTTCAATTATTATGGCTATTTCCAGAGCTTAATTCTTCCAAATCCTCAATCTATGTGGCAGGTTCCCGAAAGCCAGATTTTCAACGACCAAGAAAAATCTGAACTGATAAAATTTATGGATAAAATAATGATTCTGTCAACTCGCAATCTTATTATTGGGTTAAAGAAATCTAAATCTGAAGAAGGCAAACTGATTGATGATTGTTTATCGTTCTGGAATTCTGAGTTGAATCCTAAACTCATAGAGATTGCTTCAAAATCAAATGCAATGTGGACTAAGAAGTCAGTATATGTTCATCAACCAAAGAAAGCTGAAAGCAATATGTTTGGGTGAGTGAGTCAATCTTTCTACTGTCAATAGACGCTTCTTTCTATTGTCAATAGAAACTATTGAATTCATTTCAGAAAACTCCTCCCTGCAGTTCAAGGGAGGTTTTTGTTGCTCTTAGAAAGAACAAAGAAATCAAAAGCTATATTTTTAACAACAATAAAGCTTTTATAGTTCAATATAATAAATCGTCCTTAGAGGTCAGAAATGATCGCGATGAGTAATTAATTGTTAAAAAGGTGATTGAAATGGACGAAACAGACCGAAGCATAATTCAAGAGAATTTTAATCTGCGGTTAGTCGCTACTTTAGACAGAATGTCGAATATTCTTGTCCAGTTAACAAATTATCTGCGCTATGATCCTTTACAAATAAAAGATAAAAATATAAAAGGAATGGAAGACCAAATAAAACAAGGAATCAAAGACCAAATACACACTGTGACTGAAAATATAAAAATACTACAAGGTTCCAAAAGAAATCCGTATCTGGTAAAATAATCCTCCTCTTTAAAACAAGTGAGAATTTTCATCCACGACTAACTTCAACTACTGATCACCAACCACAAACTACGCACTACCAATTATTTGATATTTCTCCCTCAACACTCTCTCAGCTTCATCTCCAGTTGTAAACAGTTCAGCATTTAATCCTGCTCTTACAGAGACATCAACGTATTTTTGTTTGTCGTCGAAGAACAACGCTTCACTTCCTTTCACTCCTGCTCGCTGAAGTGCAATTTCAAATATTTTTGTTCCTGATTTATCGCATCCGACTGCTGATGAAACAATAAATAAATCATCTTCAATATATTTTTTTATTCCGAATTTTTTATCTATATAATCAGTAAAATAAAGTGCTTGATTTGAAATCACTCCTTGTCTTATTTTGGAATACAAACTTTTTATCAATGGCAACGCTCCGTTTTCTTTAAGTTGTATTATTTCAGTTGCTCTCAGAAGTATTTCATCAACTTTGCTTTCTGATTCTGTTCCTTCTACTGCTCTTCTGAAGAATTCTCTTTCATTTATTTTTCCAGTTATGCACTCTTTCCATGCTTTCCTTTGGATGTCTCCATATTCAACGCCGTATGAATTCAAAGCTGGCTCTATTATGTTCTTAACACATACATCTTCAAGATCCCAGAATATTACTTTTATTTGTGTCTTCATCTGTTTAAAACCATTTATTTATGTCATTGTATTTAAATATGTGTTTCCTCATTAATAAGCCTTCGTGGGGATATTAATATGACGACAGAATACTCGAAAAACTCAAAACAAGAAGCTCCAAAAACTCTCTTCGAAAGTCTATTAGAAAAGACTGTTAAAGGAGCTGAGAATTTACCTGATTCAGTTAGTTTAAAGGGTGAAACTTCAACTACAAATCCTTTTGATTGGAAAGGAGATTGCAGATATTTTTGGAAAGCTAATTTTCCTTATTCTCCTCCTAAACAACAAGATAGAATCAGGCGTTACATTGTAATTAATATGCTTAAAAAATACTCTTCTCTATAAATACGAATAACTACAAACTACTCACTACAGACCACTTTATCTCCCTTCAACTATTCTTTTCATTTCTTTCAAGAATTCTTTGGCTATTGCATGATATTCATCGAATTGTTTTCCTGTAAGCGAAACAATTTCTTTGTGGGTTATTTTCTTGCTCAAGTCATAAAATAATTTTACTGTATCTGCATGCTTCTTAGAAGTTATTCTCTTCTTCACCAATTTTTCATTTATTTTCTCGGCCAGCTCTCCAGGTCCTGGAGGAAGCTCACCGTGCTTCATCAGCGCAGCGTGTGCAGAATCCGCAACCGCCCAATACAAATCAAGGCAGGCTTGAAGCACGTGCCATTCTGCATTTAACAAAGTATTTGGAGCGCGAGTGAAATAGGCAAGCATGCTTTCTTTCGAAGGCAAAATTCTGCCCTGAAACAATAATTGCTGTGCAGGTTCAAAAAATCCTGTGTCATGTAGAGGCATTCCATCTCTCAACATATTAACAACTATCGGGTCTCCATTTCTCACATAGTCCCAGAAACTTGTCAATTTCATAGTTGTTATGTGCATTCTTTTAGAAATTTTTGATGCAGTATTCTCAGTTATTATTCTGTATGCCTCTATAACTTCTGCATTCATTATGGCAGTTAAATCATTAACTATCATTAATATGTCTATATCTTTCTCATGCAAAGTTTTTTCTGCCCGAGCAGTGCTTCCGAATAACACTACACTTTTAAGAAAATCTCCTAATTCTTTCTTGACTTCCTCAGCAAATTTTTTCGCCAGCGGAAAATCATCTGTGTACTTTGGCTGATTAGGATGCATCCTCTGCCTTATTTTAAACTCCATAATAGATGAGATATATTCTGCCTTTTAAATAGTTTTATTACCATTCTGAAATAGTTACTATAAAAATCGCTGAAATCATAAAGTTTTTAAAACAATCTTTTAACATATTTATTTGTGGTAGAACTAATCATTTTAAAACCAGAAGAAAAAGTTTCAGAAACGATTGAAGAACTCGAATTAGAATTATTCTCTGCTCTCGAATCTCTTGTTAAAAAAGAGAGTCATAAAGATGATTCTCAAAAAAGTTTAATTCCTGCTGAGATTAGTCTTTCTGAACTATTTGCTGAGGATTTTAAAGATTCTGACTCAGCATCTCTAGAGTATTTAAAATCTAAAGATACTCAACAAACTTTTGACTATGATTATTCATCAGATAAACTTGGTTCTTTTTATGATTCTGTAAATGAACAAGAGTCTGAAATAAAAGAAGAAGTGCTTGATGAAATAAAAGCTCAAAAAATAGCAAACACTTGGAATATTCCTCGTCAAGAACAAAACAATTCCTCTCTTGCAAAAAAAGCAGCTCAAGAACTCTATAAAACAATTAATTTCACCATGAACACCATTCTTTACGATTTGGCTGAAGCCTAAATAGTCTGTAGTCAGTAGTTTGTGATCTATATTGAGAGTTTTTCTAAAATTTTCCAAAAATTCCCACTTCAAAACTTTCTTTTTTATCTCTTGATTGCTTCCAATCTTGTCTTTCTGAAGAATAATTTATTTGTATGCCCTTATTATTTTTCGAAATTTGCAATCCTGAGTCAAATCCTTTTTTGTCTGGATTAATATGCTCGAATTCGCTTTTTGAATAAAACGCTCCAGAGAAAAAATCAAGTTTGTATTCTCCTATTATTTTTTTTAAATCTAGACTTAAAGAATATTTTGTTTCCTCAGGTTTAATATTCAAATCAGGATTAATTTCAAATCCATTAAATAATTCTCTCTTAAAACCAATGTGCTGTTCTTTTAGAAAGCTGAATTCCTTAGAATCTATTAAATCTACAATTCCTAAGTTTGCTGAAGAGAGCAAATATGCAAAATTTTCTTTTTCTCCTATTCTAAAGCCATATTCTATTCTAGAAAATCCCATATCTGGAGCTTCATTTCTGTTGTTTAGTTTAATTGAACTATCCATTCCAAATAATAAGTCTAGCCTTCCTAAATGAGTGTCCGATAAATTCATTCTATTCTCTAGAATCATGTTAAATATTGCTACATTGCTGTTTAATTTTTCTTGATTGAATTTTGCCAAAGTAAAGTCTCCTTCAAAAACGAAGTCTGAATATTCTTCTCTTTCTTCTATGTTTATTCCCATTTTAATTATTGGACTCGTTCTCAGTGCAGAATTATATCCTTCTATTGCTCCTAATTTAATAAAATAAATATTTTTTTTTATCAGCAAAGATTTCTCTAGATTAGATATTTTAAGTGAACTATCTCCTATTATGTTTTTTCTCCTTATCACATGATTGTGCAGTGCAGAATTAGTTGGATTTGATAAATTGAATTCATAAAATGTTTCTCCATCTGGAGTAGTTCTAGTGAATGATAATCTTTTCCCAACATAGAAATCTTGCCTGAAATTTGTAACTCCATCAATTCTCTGAAAATTATCCAGCGCAGCAAATAAGTTAGAATCTTTTGATTGAAAAACCTCCCCATAATTAACAATCATCCATTTGTCGTCTATTTTCACTGCACTTGATACGTGCCCTCCTTGTCTATAATAGTTTGAGAAAGACACTGCAGGAAGACTCCATTTTCTTGCAGTTTGTGTTATGAAATTATGTATTTGTCTGCAAACTCCAACTTCAAAATCTTTTCCTGTTCTCAAACTATTTGCAATTCCTTGAAATACAAATTCTTCATTTGCATTTTTCAAAGAATCATCAGAGTCGTATAATCTTTGGCCGGCTAAACTTCCTAATCTTCCAAGCAACTCTACTTTTTCATATTTAGACAGCGAACCTGTATTTTTTACAAAAGAATCTAGGCTTGTTTCTTTTGGAATATTTTGAAATGCCGAATTAATTTTTACACTGTCAATTAATTTGTTCATTCTAGAATTGATTTGTTCTATCTCTTGCACTTCACCAAGATTATTATTTCCAAATTTAATCTCCTGAGATTGAGCATAAGTACTGCTTGGAAGAAAACTAGCTAACGCGAGAACTAACTCTAGACACCTCTTTTTTAAATACATTAATCAGATAATAAATTCTCGTTTATAAAAAACTTTATAACAACT
>CAYHXI010000003.1:0-27122 GCA_964360565.1 uncultured Methanosarcinales archaeon
TTAAGAGCCAATTCAATAAACGCCCCTTTTGACAAAGAAATATTTAGAGGTTTATCTTCCAAAGTTTTTTGATATGCTTCTTGGCAAATCCCTAGCAAAAACAAAACATGCTGTTGAGGTTTTGAGAAGGTCATACACTGTTGTTTGTTTTTAGAACTTATAAACTTTGCCCCGCAAAAGTATATAAATAACAGTAAATTCAGTCATAAAATACAATGACTGAAGAATATCAACCGTGCCCTCAATGCGGGAGAAAAATGCTTGCAATTAAAGGTTCAAAAAAATCTATTTGCGGAGGTTGCGGCTACAAGGAGAGCTGCTGCTATTAACATGAACACAAAAATAAAATGGTTGGACTGGAATAAATCTGCTTTTGAGAAATCTAAAACAGAAAAAAAGCCAGTTTTGTTAGGAATAAGTGCAGTTTGGTGTCATTGGTGCCACAATATGGATAATTTAGCATACTCCGATAAATCAGTTATCGAGTTTATTAATAATAATTACATTCCAATTAGAGTGGACACTGACAAAAGACCAGATGTTAATGAAAGCTATAACGTGGGAGGATGGCCTACAACTGCAATTTTATCTTCTGAAGGGGAGCTGTTAAATGGAGCGACTTATCTTCCAATAGAAGATATGCTTCCTTTTTTAAGAAATGGAATTGATTTATTCATTCAAAAAAGAGAATCTGCAATTCATGAAGAAGTAAAGCCCATAATTCCTGAGAAATTATCTTCTCCAAACGACTTTATGAATTTAGTTATAGATTCTTTTTCAGATTCGGTTAATGGAGGATTTGGTTTGGAGCCGAAATTTCCTCATTTTGAAATTTTAGAGTATTTGTTCACTCAGCCAAAATACAAAGATATGCTGCTTAAAACTCTTAATTCAATGGCAAATAGTGATTTGCAAGATGTTGAAGCAGGTGGATTCTACCGTTATGCCACCCAGCAGAATTGGAGTATTCCTCATTATGAAAAAATGCTTGAAGACAACGCAAAGCATCTGTTGATTTATTTGAACGCTTACGAACTCACAAAAGAAAGTAAATATAAAAACGTTTCAGAAAATATAATTAGATTTTTGCTTTCTGTTCTTTTTGATGAACAGAATATTGCTTTCTACGGCTCACAAGATGCTGATGAAGCTTACTGTTTTTTAAGTCTTAAAGAAAGAGAAAAATCAAATCCTCCGTATATTGATAAAACAATTTATACTGATTGGAATGCACTCACTTCAAAAGCATTCATTAAAGCTTCTTCAGTTTTAAACCAAAAGAGTTATTTAGAAGTAGCACTAAAAAATATTGAATTTATTTTCTCAAAATGTTTCAAAAGATTTGTTCTACATTACCCTGATTCTGAAGTTATTATGTTGCGCGACCACATTGCTTTACTTTCTGTTTTGTTGGATGCTTACGAAGCAACAAAAGACAATAAATACTTAAAAAAGTCTGAAGAAATTGTTGAGTTATTATTCAAAAATTTCTATGACAAAACTAATGGGGCATTTTTCAGCACTTTAAGGAGCGATATTGGTGAGCTTTCAATTAGAAAAAAAAGATTTAATGAAAATTGTTTAATTTCAATGGAGCTTCTTCGTTTTGATAAATTGGCAAATCAAAATCATTCTAAAGAAATCGAAAAAACTTTGTTGTTTTTCCATAGCTCAGCGAGAAACTATGGTTTTTTGGCTGTGAGTTATACTTTAGCTGTTGACATGTTTTTAGAAAGTAAAACTTTTTAAACGTTGACCAACGACTAACGATTAACGACGAACTAGTCGCACAGCCCCGTCGTATAGTGGTCAAGTATAGGGGACTTTGGATCCTCTGACGGCGGTTCGAATCCGCCCGGGGCTATTTCGTGGGATTGAACAAAGTGAAAATCCCACTTGACTGCTTTTGATCAAACTTTGGCGAAAGTTTGCGTGTTGGTTCTTAATCCGCCCGGGGCTATCTATTTTCTCTCATATTTATATTATGATTTAACTTACCAACATTATTCCCCTTAGAATATTTTTCTTATTCTGGAGTGATAACACCACGAAAGCTTTATAAACAATCCCCAGCTAACTACTCAAGTTGACTGTATAAATCATTTATGCTGGCAACGGAGAATACTAAAATGGTTTACCAACATGATGATGAAAACAATAAATCTGTAGAAGAAGCAGTAAATGATGGTTTATTAGAATTAAATGATTTTCTTCCAGGAAATTTAAATGGAAAGGAAATAGATGCATATGGTATGATAACAAGAGCGGGCGGCTCAGGAGAAAGTTATGAGTGTCCTAGAGGACCTTCAAAATGTGTTAGGAGAATTAATATAAAAGGAGAAATAGTTCAACCAATTATATTTCCCAAACCAAATTATCTCGTTCGAATGCCAATACAAGATTGGTTCTATCATCCAGCGGTTCCCGGAATGCAGAGAGTTTTCAAGCTAGGAGATAAAGTTGTAGAACTTGATGTTGCTACTACTTTGAATTTTTTGAATGTATTAGGGTTTTCTAATGAAAGAAGAGCGCAAATACGTTCTGCTCTAGAATCTGAAGTAAGTGAAATTGAAGCAAGAAATCCTGAAAATCAAAATTCAGAAAAGATTTTCAAAAACATAGAACTCTTGAGTCAATTTTATGAAAGACAGGAAGCTAAACAACCAATTATTCCAGGTACAGCTTACAAATTGAAGAAAGAGTAATTTTTCAGAGGTTTTTTATGAGTAAAGAATCAAAAGGAAAAAGTATTGAAACATATAGGGTTGAGAAAAAACCTTTTTATCAACCTATGTCTGAAGAAAGCACAGAGCTTAAAGAATTGTGGGATTGTTATTTAGATGGTTCTGCTGTTGCTCTTATTGGTCCAACTGGTTGTGGAAAAACAACTCTTCTAGAATATTTTGCGTATGAAGTTGCACAAAAAGCGAAGGATGAATATTCTGGAACTATAACTACTGTTCTTTGTCATGAAGATTTAAATGCAAGAACTTTGATTGGAGGATACATTCTTGAGGGAACTAATTCAAGATGGGTCGATGGTCCTGCAACTACAAGAATTCGTAATGGAGGAATTTTATACCTCGATGAACTTCCAGGTGCAAGACCTAATGCTATGACTGTTGTTTATTCTATGACAGATCATCGTAGAACTTTAACTGTTGATGATCTTGATGAGCAAGTTTTTGTAGCTCCGGATAACTTTATGGTTGTAGCTGCTTGGAATCCAAAATATCACAATAGAAAAATGATTGAAAGTCTTCCTGGAAGATTTTGGCACATCCCTTTAGATTATCAGCCTCCTGAAAGAGAAGCAAAAATAATTCAAGAAATCGCTCAAGTAGATAAAAAAATGGCATTTACATTAGCTCAAGTCGGAGATCATATAAGGGGAGCGGGAACCGGCATTCGTTCAAAAGGAGCCGATCTTTCCACAGGTCAATTGATTAAAGCAGCCAAATTAATAAAAAGAGATCACGACCCTGTTGTAATAATTAAACGTTTACCTCAATCTTTAACTTCCTATTCTGTAGAAAATAAAAAGAATTTTGACGAAGCACTAGAAGGAATATTGCATAATATGGGGGTTTAATTTTTATGCGCTCCTCAACTTTAGAGGAATTACTCTTAGGCAGAAAAAAGGTTTCTGAGAAATTAGATGAGTTCCATAGAAAAGTTCTCGAACTTGCTCCTCAAAGAAAGGACATGTTTGAAATAACCCTTCCAGATAAACTTAAAGAAATTTCTCACCTTTCAGATTCTTTGATTTTAAAGTATCTTCAAATAGTTGAAGATGCATTAGATACTCATTCCAAAATAAAATATCCTGAAAACATTCATTCATTGTATACTTCTTTAAGTTCACATCCTCAAACTATTAAAAAGATAATAGATGTTCTATCTAAGTATAATTTAAGTCCTTTTCATCTTGAGGAAGTTTCAAAAGAATTAGTTGAAAAAATCACTAACAAAAGCTTATCAGAAAGAATTCCTAAATTAGATATAGTTATTGATTTGATTGAAGAAGATTATGAAAGATTTTCAATTGAAAGTTTTGAAGCTGGCAAAAAGACAGCCCACATTAAAAAACTCCTTAAATTGATAGAAAAACTCGAATTTTCTGATTTAAAGAGTTATGTTGAACTTCATACTGGGGCTAGAAAACTATCATCATCAAATGGCAAATACAAACATATTATGAGACATTTTTTATATCGACTTATTGAGGAAGATAATTTTAAAGAGAAATTTTCTTCTTTTAGATTCACATTAGATGTTTGTAAAGAAAATTCATCTCTTCTTTCAGATTTCGAAATTTTTTTTAAAACTCACTTACGCTGCGGAGATGAAAAAACAAGAGAATGGTATGATGATTTTATTAAATCTGCAGATTCCAGATTAACTCCTGCTTTATCTTATCTTAGAGAAGCAGTTAACAGCAGAACTGAAGTAAATATTGAACCTGTTTTACAAGATATTTCTGATATTTTATCTCTTTATTCTTTTAATGCATATTCTGTTAACTTTCTTAACAACAAAACAGGCAATAGGCACATTAAATTAAAGTGCAAAGAAATTCATTCTTTACTTTCAATAATTAAAACTATAGAATCTGAAGCTACACAAAGAGGTGAAACTGTTGAACGCATACAAGAGTGCGGGAGAGCAGTCATAAACGAAGTGTTAAAAGAAGAATCTCAACATAGATTAAGAGTGGGAGAAATATTTGATAAGTATCATAAAGAAGTTTGTTCAAAATGTAAAACTGGAGCAGAATATATTGATTCTGTTTCTCATTTGTTCTCTTCACAAAAAAACCTGTTGTCACTTTCTAACGAAGCGCTCACCGCAGTATACTCTGAAATAGAAGAGAATAAAAAAAATACAAAAAAGAAATCAAGACAAGAAGTTGTTAAACAAGTTCTTTATGATCTAGAAGAGGATAAATCTAAAATTAGAAATTCAAATAAAGAAACCCCTCTTTCTCAATCTCATAAAACTTTAGAAATTTATGCTAACATGATTGCTGGAAGGAATTATTCAGTCAGATTAGAAGAAGGAATTGAAATTGGAATGAAATATGAATCTGAGAATAATATCTTGATTATGCAATTACCTTCAGTAATAAACAGTTTTAAAGAAGACGAGAAGAATAATGCTTTATTTAGAGCAATTGTTACTATCCTTGCAGGGCATGCAAGATATTCTTCAGGCAAATCAAAAGATGGATGCTCAATGAATATTCCAGAAATTTCTCAAGAATTCGAAAATCCTGAACTGTACGAATTCATATTGCAAATCTCTGAAGTGCATAGAGTTAAATATCATCTTTCCCAAGAGTACCCTGGCGTTAAAGATGATTTACTTTCTGTAGTTCAACACTTATCTAAATTTTTAGTAGACCAATCCGCTTTCTCTGTCGGTGAACAAGAAGATCCTAAGAAAGTATTGCGGCAATTAGTAACACAGTCTTTTTATAAAACTGGAGAAGGAAGAAATGTTGATATTGATGAATCATTAGCATTAGTTGAATCAAACGATTCTTCTTTTGAAGATAGCTTAAGATGTTCCAAGAATATTTACTCTCTTATTAAAAATCCTCAAAAACTAAAACTGAAGTCTGAAGAAAAGAAGTTTGCGATTACTTCAATAGAGCAAATCGTTTCTGCTTTAGAAAATGTTAAACCTTCAATTTCAGAATCAAAATCAGCAAAATCTCGATTTATCTATCCTGAATTTGATTTTAAAAAGGGCAGTTTAATTGATGGAGTTACAAGCGTTCATTTAGTTCCTGCTCCGAGGCCTAAATTTACTCCTAAAATATTTGCAGATTTTGATGAAAACATTATTTCAGAATTAAAAATTCAATTAGAGCATTTGAAGCCTTCAGATAATGATAAATTTTATGGGCAGAGTGGAGTGCTTAATATGCAAAGATATTTTGATTGGAAAGCGAGAATGGTTGCGGGCATAGGCACTTCAGATAATGATATTTTTGAAAGTCCGGTTTACAATAGAAGAAATGTTGCAACTGCAATAGCTTTAGAACACAGCGGTAGTACTAAAAGATTTGTTGGAGAACAAAAACAAAGAACTTTTGTTTCTGATTACATGAAAAGATTAGTGCAGCATCTTGTTAGTTGTATGTATACTTTAGGAGATGATGTTGTAGTATGTGCCTATCAAGGAGTTGGAGCGCATAATGTTCAATGTATGAATATTTTAGATTTCGGAGAAGAATTTGATTTAGAAGCTTACAAATCTTTAGCAGCATTAGAATCTAAAGGAAATAATAGAGATGGCGCAATTATACGTCACGTAGGTTCTCAACTTTCTGAGCATCCTGCGAACACTAGAGTTTTTTTAAATATTACTGATGGAGTTCCTCATGATGAGGGCTATGAAGGAGAATATGCTTTTGCAGATGTTAAAATGGCTTGCCGAGAGCTTGAAAGCAATGGAATTATTCCAATTAGATTAATTGTTGACCCTACTTTGAAAGAAGATCAAATAAAAGGTTTACAAGACGAACACACTTTAGTTCTTACAAATTTTAATTCTGCTTTAGAACAGCTTCCGTTTCTTTATTATGATAAGACTAAGTAGTCGGTAGTGGGTGGTGAGTAGTTATAGACAAACCACAGACTACTGACTACTGACTACAAACTACCAACTATTTACTCCACAACAGAAATCTATAAATACTTCTTTTGTTTTTATTCATGTTATGAAAAAATTGGTGCTGATAACATTGATATTACTTCTAATTTTTATTATCTCTTGCTCTACTTTAAGTTTGAAAGGGGGCAATGCTTTAACTGGAAATGTTGTAAGCGAACCAATGTCTCAGGAAATTCAGCCAAATAATAAAAATATTTGTGATGAAGACGACGGTGGATTAAATTTTGACAAAAGATCTATAGTTACTGGTGGAAAAGATGGAGTTGCTTTTATGAAAATGGATGACTGTGTAAGCAATGTTCTGCAGGAGTACTACTGCGACAAAGGGAAAATAAAGCTCCAGAACCACATCTGTGAAAATTCCTGTTATGCTGGAAGATGTGAGTAAGTTTTTTAAACTATTCTGTGTTTTTGAATACTTCATGTCAATAGACCTTTATGTTCACATTGTAGAGAGACCAGATAATTTTGATTATCCTGTCAAGTTCAAAGAGATTTATGGATTTACAGAGCACGACTGCGAAAGAGCAATAAAATCTTTTACTGACAATGGTTTTGTTGTAGAATATACTGGAAAAACTCAATTGAAAAATGGAGAAGAGATCATTCAAGTTTCTCAGCAAGTTAATAGTATTTTAGAGTTTTCTAACAGAATAAACGAGTTAGATAAAAGAAGTCTTGATGCTTTGTTGAGATAAATTAATAGAACTACTTACTACCGACCACAGACTATCTCTCATAAGTCACAAAAGAA
This sequence comes from uncultured Methanosarcinales archaeon, assembly GCA_964360565.1. Classification (GTDB taxonomy): domain Archaea; phylum Nanobdellota; class Nanobdellia; order Woesearchaeales; family ARS49; genus CAYHXI01. The sequence goes on from CAYHXI010000003.1 coordinate 7,436, forward strand.
TATCCTTGTTTATCTTCTCTTTTGACTTCTTTCCATTCATTTCCTATTTTTGGAAAGAATGCATCTGCATCTTCAACAACTTGGTCTACGTGAGTTAGTTCTAATCTGTCTGCGATTGAAAGCGCCTTTTTGAAAACACTTTCTCCTCCGATAATGTAAACTAAACTAAAATCGATTCCCTCTTGCTTAACAAATCCGCATTCTAAACAACTAACTGCTGCTTCTAAAGTGTGAAAAACATGTGCTCCTTCTTGTTTATATTCTAGATTTCTACTAATAATTATATTTAATCTGTTCTTCAGCGGACGAAACTTCTCAGGAATGCTTTCATACGTTTTCCTTCCCATTATCACAGGATAGTTTAAAGTCAATTCTCTAAATCTTTTCAAATCCTCAGGAATATTCCAAGGCAGTTTTCCATCTTTTCCAATAGGATATCCTCTATATTCAACATAATTCTTTGCGATTGCTGCGATTAGTGAGAGGTTCATACTGCTATTGAAAACGTTATTTTTGGATGTGATTGGTAATCTACAATTTTTGTGTCTTCATAATTCCAATTAAATATTGATGTGAAATTTTCTGTCGCTATTTTAGATAACTGAAAAGGTTCTCTTTTCAACTGTTCTTTTGCCCCTTCAATATGGTTTTTGTAAATATGTGTATCCCCTAAGAATCCAACTAATTTTCCTTCTTTTAGATTTGTTTCTTTTGCAATTAAATGCAACAGCATAGCGTAACTTGCTATGTTAAATGGCAAACCTAACATTGTGTCAACACTTCTTTGATTCCACGCAAGATTTAATTTTCCATCTCCAACATAACACTGAAATCCATAATGGCATGCTGGCAAAGCCATTTGATCCATTTGCATAGGATTCCATGCTGTGACGATCATTCTTCTATCATCAGGTTTGTTTTTAATTAATTTAATTACCTCTTTTAGTTGATCCACTCCTTTTCCTTCATAGTCTGAGAAAACACCTTCATAATTAGCACCATAATGCCTCCATTGAAATCCATATATTGGTCCTAAGTCCCTTTCATCTTTCATTTTTACTAGAGATTCTAAGTCATGTCCGTATGGAGTTTTTTGAGGATTGGCCCATTCATCCCATATTGTGCATTTTCTTTCTTGCAGCCATCTTTTGTCGGTGTACCCTTTAATAAAAAATTCTAGTTCAACTAATAAACTTCGAAAGAATATTTTTTTTGTCGTAACTGCTGGAAAACCTTTTTCCATATCATGTTCAAATTTTACTCCAAAAACACTTAATGTTCCTGTTCCAGTTCTATCTCCTTTTTCTACGCCATTCTCAAGAATGTTTTGTACAATGTCTAAGTATGCTTTCATTTTACGCCTCCTTTATAACTTATTTATTACAAATATTAGAACTTTTTAAGCATTTATGAACTGCAAAATATCTGTTCAACAACTTACTGTCAATAGACCACTTTCCACAGACTACCAACTATTAACTACATCCTCTTCCATAAAATGCAATTCTCCAGGAATGATTAAAGCATGAAGAGGTTTGCCCATTTTATTCTTTAGTAATTTTTCAATTGTATCAAAATAAATTTTGAAGTTGGGGCAGCCTAACCTTTCAACTACGATTATTTTTGTTTGAAGAGTTAAAATATTTTCCTTTCTTTTTTCTTCTATCTTTAACAAATATTCTATTCCTTCTTTTGCGGTTAAAAACTTGAATTTACCATTTTCATTTTTCAAATCCAAAAGAACCAAAGTATGCAATCCATTTTTTTTATTCATTTTCACCACATCATATGGAGTCTCTGGTTGAAAGTCAGAGGTAGAGAATGGAATGCTTGTTGTTTTTCCAAACTTGTACACTTGCAACCCTGTAATTCCTATCGCAGACATTATTGATGCATTATGCACAACTTCTGTTTTTATTCCAAGTTTTCTCGCACGCAACAAAAGGTCAGTGTGCGTTGTAGCTGCAAATGGATCTCCCACAACTAAGAACGCGACATTTTTTTTCTCAGCATTTTTTAATATGCTTTCTTCAGCTTTCTGTTCAACCATTTCTCTGTCTGCTAGAATCACTTCGCGACCATATAACTTGCCTCCTTTCCAATTCAACAAAACAGAAGTATAGTTTTCTAAATAAACAACATCTGCTTTTTTAACTATTTCTAATCCTTTTACTGATATGTCTTTTTCGTCGCAGAGGCCTATGCCGATGAAGTATAGTGTCATTGTGCTTTGTGAATTGTTATTTTTGTAGCATAATCTAATACTGCAAGAATGTCTTCTTTCTCTAAGTGAGAGTATTCTTTTACTATATCCTCAATATTCATTCCTGAATTTAATAACTGGAGTATAAATTCAACTGAAATTCTCGTTCCTTTGATAACTGGTTTTCCAGACAAAATTTTTGTATCAGTTATTATTCTTTTCATCATGAAAGTATATTGCTTGAAGAATTTATAAGTTTATCTTAGAAATTAAAAATTGCTGAGTGAGTTTACGAACTCGCAATTTTTATCTCTTCTTCTTATGTAGCATTCTTTTCTCAAACCATCTTCCTGCAACTATTATTAGAAGTACTAATGATGTTGCAACTATTGCTGTAAAGAAATCTCCCATCCCCACAACTAATCCGATTGCAGCAGTTATCCAAAGCGAAGCGGCAGTTGTTAATCCAACTACTCTGTTTTCTGATTTGAATATTGTTCCTCCGCCGATGAATCCTATTCCTACAACTATTTGTGCTGCAATTCTTGAGGTGTCCACTCCTGGACCTGCCATTTTTATTGACATTAAAGTAAAAAGTGTTGAGCCCAGAGCAACTAAAGTGTGCGTTCTCATTCCTGCAGGGCTTGATTTAAGTTCTCTTTCTAATCCAACTAGAAATCCTAAAATTAATCCAACTACTAATCTTGTTAATATTTCAACTTGTGCTAAATCAGGCATTGTTCCTCTTTTAATAAAATATTTAAATTAAAAAAAGAAAAAAACCCCTCTTTTCGAGGGGCCAGCTCTTTTGCCTTCACACATATTATTTGGGGGTGGTATGAATGAAGGCTAAGAAAACACCACACCAAAGACCAAAGGGGGTGAGTGTGATTTTTAGACTTCTTAGTTTAGCAATTCTATTCCCAGCTCATCATCGAAGTTTTGTTGTTTTAACTTCACGCTTGCTCGGGTATCCTGCTTTAAACTTCCCAAAAGCCAAGGTGATTTTACTCCGGTGATTATGGTCATCACTGCTAGTTTGCCTTTCATGTCGTCAGTAACTCTCGCTCCCCAGATTACGTTTGCGTCCTGGTCTAAGCTTTCAGTTACTAATTCTCCTACTCGGTTGATTTCTTCAAGAGTCATGTCGGGTCCTCCCCAGACGTGGATTAACGCTCCAGTTGCTCCAGTGTAGTCTACGTCAAGTAAAGGATTTTTCAAAGCTCCTTTTACTGCTTCGTCTACTCTGTTGTTTGTATCTGAAGTTCCCACACCGATAGAAGCTACTCCGCCGTCTTTCATGATTGCTCTTACGTCTGCATAGTCTAAGTTGACTAAGCTTGGCAGTGCGATTGTTTCTACAATTCCTTTAATCATTGAAGCAACCAATTCGTTTGCGACTGCAAATGCCTGTTGTACTGGCAAGTTTCCTGCAATTTGTACTAATCTGTTGTTGTCTACAACGATTACTGTGTCGCAGGATTTTCTTAGTTGTTGCAATCCATATTCTGCTTTGTCTACTCTTGCTCGTTCTATGTTGAATGGCATTGTTACCACTCCAATAACGATTGCTCCTGTATCTTTTCCTGCTTGTGCAATTACTGGAGCTGAACCTGTTCCTGTTCCTCCTCCCATTCCTGCACAGACAAATACCATATCTGCTTCTTTAAGGTAAGCTTTAATTTCTGTCAAACTTTCGTTTGCGGCTTCAGCTCCTTTTTGTGGAAATCCTCCACAGCCGAGTCCTCTAGTGACGTCTTTTCCTATCAAGAATTTCTTGTCCGCTTCTGATATTTTCAGATGCTGTGCGTCAGTGTTGCATGCATAAATTTCTGCTCCTCGCAGTCCTTTTTTGTACAGCCAAGTAACCATGTTGTTACCTGAACCGCCTGAGCCAATAACTTTGATATTGGCTGTTCCAACTTTTAAGTCCTCAACAGATAATGTCGAGGCTTGTTCTTTTGCTCTTTCTACCAAAAAGTCCATTTTTCTTTTCCCCCCTTTGCAGGTTTTACTTATTGACTCCAACATATATTTTCCAGTATGGAAAAATTTATATTGTAGTCGTACTATTATACAGTTTAGAAGCCGTTTGACTTGCTTACGCCAATAAGTCTGTCACAGTAACACGGAATAAAGATTCAACTAAGAACGCCAAGTTCGAGTTATTAATTTGCCAAATGTGTTTTAACCGGGTTCGCCAAAACTCGATTAAAATTTATTTATTTTATATTAATAAGTCTTCTAATATATAAATATTGTTGAGGTAGAAAATAGAGGTTGGGAAATATATTTCAGAGAAGAACATTCTTGAAACTAAAAGTTTAAAAACTATTGACTATTAACTGAATAAATTAAATGTTTTGGGAGGGGTTAAAATGTACAAACAGCCGGAAAAACCAAGAGATATAAATTATGTTTGCGATAAAGTAGATGAGTTAGGAAGAAGACCGCTAGGCAAAGATAGAACTGGACTGTACGTACTGGTTACAGGATGTATCTTCTATTCTATCCTTAATATGTTTGCTTTGAGTACAGTAAAAAAACAACTAACCGAAGTTCAAACTCAAGTTCAGAGAATGGAAAACAAAATTGATACTTTGGAAACAATTCTGAAAAACAAATAAATTTCTTTTACCGCAGCCTACCTCTTCAGATTCGAAGATTTATCTATGTTTTTGGCTGCGGAATAACTAGGTGCTAGCGCACGATATTTATTAATTAGTTCTAAGCTCTAATCACTTTCTTAACTTTCCCAAAGAACTTCTCTACTTTCTCTTTATACGTTTGTACTTTTTTGTAATAGTTTCCTTCGAATGCTGCTAAGTCTATTATTTTATTGCCCCATTTTTCTATGAAAGTTACGTCGATTACGGTTAGTTTTTGCTGCGGTTTAGGTTTTTCTGCAGGATAACCAATTGCAACTACTGCTCTTGGTATTGCATCACTTGAAATATTCAATGCATTTCTAAGCAATTCTTCATTAAATGCTCCAACCCAGCATGCTCCTAATCCTTGTGCGTGTGCAGCTAATAAAACGTTTTGTGTTGCAGCCGCTGCATTCTGTGCACTGTAAACTTCCTCTCCTCTTTTGCCGTACATTCTTTGCATTCGTACAGGTTCTGAACAAATTACTAAATGAACTGGCGCACTATCCATCCAGACTTGTTGTTCGCATGCGTCGCTTACTGCTCTTCTGTTTTTTTCTTCTGTTACTAGAATAAATTTCCAATCTTGCAGGTTTCCTGCGGATGGAGCTGATTTTCCTGCTTCAATTATGTTTGCGATTTTCTCAAATTCTACAGGCTTATCTTTGAATTCTCTTATACTCAACCTCGTTTTCATGCACTCTAATGCGTCCATTAGTATGTTGTGAGACTATTTTATATTTAAACGTTTGCCAAGTTCAGCAACAGATTTTTATATCTTTAACATAATTTCATTCTTTTGGGGTGGTTTGCACGATTACTGAACCAATATACAGAAGAGTTTTTGACAACGGCTTACTTTTAGTTTCAGAAAAAGTTCCTTGGTCTGAAAGATTTGAAATAAACATAGGAATAAAAGTTGGCTCAGCTTATGAACTTCCTGAAGAAGAGGGAGCTGCGCATTTTCTTGAGCATTTGATGTGGAAAAGAGAAACTAGAAAAGAATCTTTGAAAAGGTCTATGTTGAAGGACAAACATGGAATTTGGTCAAATGCAGATACCAATCATGATGTCACTTATTTTACTTTATGGGGTCCAAAAGATAAAATAAATATTGCTCTCAATACTGCTTTGCAGGATTTGCAGAACTTTGAATTCGATAAGAGGGAGTTCAAAAGAGAAAAAGATGTTGTTTTAGTTGAAATAAAATCTAGTCTGGAAGATGATGATTTGTTTGGTTACACTTCTCTTAATGAAAAACTTTTTGGAGAGTCTACTTTAGGCAGAGTGCGTGAGGGCAGATATGAAAATGTTTCTAAATTAACTCAAGATAAAATCATTGCATTTAAACAAAAATGGTATGTTCCAAATAATATGATTATTTCTGTTGTTGGAAATTTTGACCAAAAAGAATTAAGTGAATTAGTTTCACAAACATTTGGTTCTTTGAAATGCAAACAAGTTTCAAAATTAGATATTCCTTTGCATTCTTGCAGTAAAGATTCTTTTGTTTTTGAAAGAGTGGGTTTAGAATTAACTCATTTGCATGCAGGATTTCAACCTGTGGATTTAGCTGTAAGAACTGAGGAATACGCTGACTTGATTCGCAGTATATTGCACCATGGTGAAACATCTATTTTAGATCAAAAGTTCAGAGAACAAGAAGGACTTGTTTATCATGCTAGTTCAGAATTGTATAATTTCTTTAAACAATTATCTTATTTTTATTTTTATTTAGGATGTGAGCCTCATAAAGCCAAAAGGGCAGAATCTAAATTGAATAAAGTATTTGATGATTTGAGTAAAGGAGATTTTTCTAGACAGAGATTTACTGATGCAAAAACTCTCTGGAAATCTAAATTATCTAAGAAGCTTAATGAAGATTTGGAAAATAAAGCTGAAGCGCTTTTAAAGTCGGAGTTAAAAGGAGATTCAGAAGACTACCGCGAACTTCCTCAAAGAATTGATGCTATGACGTATGAAAGAACTCGAGAATACGCGAGAGAATTCTTCAGTAAACCTTATGTAACTGTTAAATTAGTGCAGGAATAAACTAGGACAATTCAAATTCTTCAAGAGCTTTTTTAATTTCTTCATCAATTATTTCAAATTTTTTATTGTTGATAAATGTTCTTTTTTCAAGTTCTTTTTTCAGTTCTTCGCTTAACTTCTTTTTGATTTCTATTTTATCTTCTTTGTTCCATTCATGTTTTATTAGTACTTTTTCTGCTTCTTTCATTAATATTTCTGAATCTTTCGCGTATTTGTTGGCGTAAAATTCATTTTCATTTACTATAGAACCTATCTTGTGCCTTAGCGCAACACACATTAAATTCACTAACTTTGTTAATTCTTTCTTTTTACTCAATTTTTAACACTCCTTTTATTTTGTTTAATTTTTGCGCAATATGTTTTCTTAGAACTTCTTTTAAGTCATCATCTATGAGTTCATTGTTCTTTATTATTTTGAATATTCTTTCCCCCAATAATTCTTTTAACTCTTGATTTATTTTTTCTGCATTTAAGTTTTTGTTCTCTAAGAATCTTTCTATTGCTGTGAGCCTTCTTAAGTTGTCAAAGAAAACTTTGCTGTTCAGGTCTATCTCCAACAAATCCTGAGGCATCATTAGTAATGATTGAATATGTTCTTGGTCTATTTTTCGTAGATATTCCTCTTTAAACTCTTTGTCTGATATGAATTTACTAAACATAGAAATTGTTAGCGGACAGATTTGGAGCAGTTTTTCTAGTGCTCCCTCTTTCATTGTTAGGATGTGAAACTTCAAATTAAATTTATCTGCTAATTCTTCTTCTAAGCTCTGTTTGGAATCAGTTACTATTACAATATCTATATCATTATAATCTACTTTTTCTGTTAAAAATGAGCCTATGAAGAATATTTGGCTTATTAAAATATTTTTCTTACTCGCATTGTTTTTTATTGTCCTTATAACTTCAAGTATTAGCTTTCTTTTAAATTCTGAAAGTTCTTTTACGTTATTAAAGTAGAGAGTAGATGCTTTGCTTATTAGCTTGACTTCTACTAAGTCTCCTGGCTGTATATCTGCTTCGAGTTCTTTCGGAACATAAACTTGATTGAACCTTGAGCCTTTTGATACCTTTATCTCGAATTTTAGTTCTTGCATACTACGTACTAAGTACGTATTATTTAAAAAGGTTTCTATGAAATACTGAGTAAAAATTTAAATAGTTTGATTTTTTATGTTATATTTATGTCTAGAAAAATATCTGCCTTTGTTAGAGTGGTTGGTAATTGGAACGCTATTAAAAAAAAGAAAGCCTCTTTGAATAATGAAGAAGCTGAAAAGATGATTAAAAGCATTAAAGAATTCAGAAAAGATTTCGATTTCAGGCAATATTAGTGTTACTTCAAAGTAGTATAAAACAGAAACATTTATATACTTCTCCCGCTATTAGTACTCAGAATCATACGATTCGGAGGGGTTAAAATGTACGAAGAACCAAAAGATATTAAGTATGTTTGTGATAAAGTAGATACAATTGAAAGTGGAGTTGATAATTTAAGGAGAAGACCTATTGGTAAAGGAAGATTCTGGCTGTATGTGTTAGTCGGATTAAGTATGATTTATTCTTGCAATAATGGTATGGGAATAAAGCATGCGCAAAATCAACTAACTGAAGTTCAAACACAATTGAACACTTTAGAATCAATAATGAAAAACAAATAAAACTCATACAAAAACTGAGGCAGCTATGAACTACATCAAACAAGACGTCAACAATGTATTGCTGTTCTTAGTTATGCTTACTTGTGTGGCTTTAGTTGCTTTAACTGTTGTTTTTGCCGCTCAGTTTGAACAGTTGAGTTCTGAGTTTTACAGTGCTAAAGAAAAAGTTGATGCAGTATCTAAAGATTTGGAGTCAAAATCTCTTAAGCTTTCTGAGCTTGAAAGAACTTCAGAGGTTCAAAGACAAAGAGAAGATGTATTGAGAAACATGTTGGGGAGGAAATGAATGGCTCTTAGAAAAGCAGACGGAACCCATTTGCAAGATTATGGCTTAGTAGATATCTGTAACTCTAATGATTTTATTTTGATTGATACATCTGCTGCCAGAGATGTTAATTGGATTGATCTTCCTAGAGACCAAAGAAGATTTCAAATGCAATTTAATATTAAATATAGTGAGCCTTTAGAGCAAAAAATAGAATATAATGCAATGGTTGGTTTGCTTTTTGTTACAAAACCTTCTCTTCACACTACGGAACAAGTGCTTGAAGAACTTAAAGGATATGCAAGGTCGCAAAAAGGAGGGTTGCAGAAAAGTATACAGCAAACAATCTCTGCGATAGAAACTACTCCTAAATTAGTCTCTTTAGAACAAACTCCTGAGTTTGAAATGTACTCTGAAGATAAATATCTTCAAAGATTGGCAGTAAAACATGGCACAGGAGACGTTGACCAGAATTTATTATTACAATTCTTTGCTTCAGTGCACAATATCGATGGAAAATGCGCATTAATAACAAATGATAGAGGAATTTTAGATACTTACAAAGCTTACGGTTATAAACTACCTGGGCAACATGCTGTTGGTACTGCTCTCTTTGGTCAAGAATATAAATTAATTTCTACAATGAGAAACCAAAAATGACTCTAACCAAAGATAATTTTAAACTGTACGAATCAATAGTTGCTTATCTTAGTGATTTAGACATTCAAATTGTTAGTTCTAATGCAGTTTTTCAGAAGCCTTTGTCCAGAGATGATTTTCCAAAAGTTATTAGAAGAGGAGAGATAGTTCTCAGCAAAGGAGAAGGTTATCCTTCTATTGATGAATTGGCAGATGGTCTTAATAGTGATGTTGAAGACTGCAAATATACAACCACTAAAGAAATTAAAGTTGGTGAAGATAAACAAAAAATTATTTATGCCTTATTTTCTGTTATTTATAATTCCAAACCTAAGCCTAAATTTGAGGAAGGCAAAACTAACAAAAGAGATTACACTCTCTCGATGCGGTTATGGAGAAACAAAAGTAAAACTTTGATAGAGATTGTTAAAATAAGTTATGAATGAAATGAAAAAACAAAATCTAATCAAAACCCTTCTTCTACCTTCTGTTCTAGTTTTATCTACTGCTTTGACTTTTGGCCAGTGCCAATCTAAACCTAAACCAACTCGAATTTTTTCAATTCTTGAACAGCAAATTATTCAAGAAACTTCAAGACATCAAACAGTCATGTTTGGAGAAACTCATGCCGATGGATACAGTCCTTCATTTGATATTATAATTCCTTTATTTCCCAAGCTTAAAAAACAAGGTTTTGATTATTTTGCTGTAGAGATTCCTAAAAATTGTCAAGATTTAGTTGATGGAGCAGCTTCAGGCAGATTAAGCAAGAGAGATTATTTGATTGAGCTGTCTGCAAGAACTAGTAGTCCGTTAATATGTAGTGAAGGGTTATATCCTTTAATTAGTGCAGCACATAAAAATAACATTAAAGTTATTGCTTATGATTCTTGGGATTTGCCTGTTTTGTCAAACGAAAGAGATGAAAAAGAATTCAGTAATTTATACGCTCTTATTTTTAAAGATAAACCAACTGCAAAAGTATTGCTTTATTGCGGGGCGATACACGTTTCTGAAGCAAGTTTTGCACAAGCAGATACTTCTCAAGAAAAGAGTTCTAAGGAAATAGAACAAAAAGGTAATACTTTTATTATGACTATTGAAAGCATTTCTCCTTTAGGTGAACGTTTGAGTGAGTTTACTAAGGACAAAAATTTTAGTTTGGATTTATCTGGCGGATACGCTCATTATCCGGATGCAAAAATAGTCAATGGAAAATACTTGAGGGTGAAATGAATAAAAAACTAAAGAGATTAGCATCTGTTGGACTAGTTCTGTATGCTTTGAATAAGTGTTTGATTCCTTGGGGAGATTGTGTTGATGTGCGTGTCGCTGAAAAGAGCATTAAAAATGAAAGAATTCAAATTGCAATGCAAACAGAAAAATATATTCACAATTATTCCTATGAAAATGAACAAGATGCTGCACTTCATTATCTTAAACTTGCTCATTCCATAACTGATAAATATTTAGATTATGAATTAACTGCATTTAAATCTTTAGATTCTGTGCTTGATAAAAAATCAGGCGATTGTAAACATTTTTCTATGTTAACTCATTCTAATTATTTGTTCTTGATTAATTCTTCAGGGCATCCAGAATTAAGCAATTATGTTAGACAAGCATATGGCTCTAGAGACGGTTGCGGTCATCGTTGGCTTGAGATAAAACAAGGGGATTCTTTTGTACCTTATGAAACAACAGTTGATGTTTCAGAGTGGTTTAAAATAATTCCAGAATCAATTGATGATTTAGTTCAAGATAAAAAGGTTTTACAAGATGCATCACTTTATAACAGGACAGTTACATATCAATTGGATGATTGTGGTAATGTTGATAGAGACATTCATTTTTTTGGAATTATAAAAGAACCGGGATTGTTATTAAAGCTAATTCCCAGACTCAAGGCTTCTTTTCAATAATTCCCATTCCCAATAAGACTATTCTTCGACGACAAATCACTGGGAATGAGAATGAGACTGGGAATTGATTGATTTTTTAAAAGTTAAACGAAAAACATATAAATCTAGCTTCTTTTTTTAATTAAATGAGTGCAGATATTATTATATTTCCATTAACTTTAGGAATTGTATTTTTTATTGCTTTTGTATTTTATAATTTTGGAAAGTTTTCTGAGTTTATGAGTAACACTAAAGATAAATTGAAAGAATTAAAAAAAGAATCTTAATATCTCTTAGGTATCGGACTTTCAGTCCAATATCTTTGAATGAATTGGTCGCGAGTAGGATAATTTTTTTTGGGTTCTTCTTTTTTGCCTTTTACACAACTTCCTTCGTTGCAGTACTCTCCAAATCCGCAGAATATTCTTTGTCTTTTTACTTCGCCGTTAGAACAATAGAATTTTACTGTTGTCGCGTCATTCAGGCAAGCATCTTTGTATTCTTTTTGTTCGCCATTTTGCATTAGATTAATTTTTCCTTTTGTATATGCATTTGGCTGTTCAGATACGCAAGAATCTTTTGCATTAATCACTACCATCCCAGTGTTAGATAATTGTAACGTTGCAAAGAAAACTAAAACAGATATTACAACAACCATTATTGTTAATTGATGATGTTTCATTAATAGTAAAACTCTCCTTTTTTTTCTTCTTGAACTTCTTCAGTACTTTCTTCTTTCATTACTTTGTTGCACAATTTTATAAAATCTTCGTTGCTCAGCTTTATTCCAGCTTCCAAAAGAGCATTAGCTAATTTAGTTCCAATCTCAGTATTATTTCCTTGTGGGATAAAATTTAGCAACTGGTTTAGTGTGCTTTCACATAAGAAGCCTTCGTTTAATTCCAGCGCAACATTTTTTGCAGAATCTTTAACTTTGCCTTCGAATAAGTCAACAACTATTTTTTCTTTTTTTAGAAATCCGTCTTCTTCAGAAAATCCGTGTTTTAACAACTCGTGTTTGGCTGCATCTCTTGCTAAGCTTTTGTAATCTTTTGTTTCGTCTAAGAGACCTTCCGCTTCGTTTACTTTCTCTAGCTTTCTTACGCTTCCTATGTACTGCTTTACTCTTTGTCTGCTTCCTTTTTCGCTCCAGAAATTTTCAACTAAGTAAGCGTAATCTTTCCCCTTTATTTTTTTAGTTCTTACAAACACAGAATATATTATTAGGCACTAGTTTATATTTTTTGTGTAAAACTATTTAACTTCCTTCAATCCATCTCTTACCTTCTCTATATTTTTTTGGAGTCTTTTAATTGCATCTCTTATGACTTTTCTTGGCTCGGTTCCGTCTGTTTCTACAATAAATCTTGGAACGTTAAGAAGAGGATGGCTTATGTTATATCCTGATGCTTTTACTTTATCATCATTCCATAGCTCTTTTTTTAGCGCTCCAGTTAAAGTGTTTGAATCTCCTTCTATGTCAAATACTAGCTTGTTTTTTGTGTCTTCGATTATTTTTACTTCCATTTTACTTACTTTTACTAAGGTAGTTTAAAAGCTTTTGCCCTTTGAATACACATATTTGCTATTTGTCGGTTTATTTCTGCCTGTCGGTTTATTTCTGCAAATTTTATTGAATAAAATCTTGGCTTTTTTTCATTTATGCCTATGATATCTCGTGCTTCAGTGGACTCCTGCAATACGTGATCTAAAGCCATTTTTGCTTCAGTTCCCGTTGTAAAGCTTTTGTCTATTAGTTCAGCTCCTTTCAATAAAGTTGGAACGTGTGAGCAATTTATGGTTTGATTTATTGTCGGCTGTCCTTTATCGTTGTAGTAAAACTTTATTTTTCCTGCCTCTCCAAGAGCATCCATTTCAAGGTAATATTTTTCTGACTCTAACATTTTCTCTCTTGCAGTTGTTAAATTATATAATACATCTTTTAATGGAGATATGGCTACTTTTTGAGTTAAATTCATCTTGGCTTGCAATTCTTTTATTCTACTTATGTCTATTATTGCTTTGTCCACTACAGATAATCCTATTAATTTTGTTGGAATACTTTCTTTCCTCCATTCAGTATTGTATTTCTTGTCTATCTGGTCAAAAACGGTAAGTGTTGAGGGAATATCTTTTACAGTGTCTTCAGTTATATTCACTTCAAAATTTCTTTTGCAACCTATGATTGCAATTAACAAAATCGCTAAAATAATTAATGTTTTTTTCATTTGTCCTCTTTTTTGGAAGATGATAGTATTTTTAATAAATTTGAATCTTCCAATTCATGAATTTGTATTTTTTCTACAGTGCCGTTACTGCAATCGCCAGGATCTTTTGAAAAGTGATCATAAAATTCAGGGTGTTGGATTGCATATGCTATTGCGTCAACAAATTTTCCGTGCAAGATCTCCTTTAATGGTCTGCGATTGTCGTCTCTTGTGGGAGCTCCAATTATTATCCAGTATCCGATAGTTTCAAGCGGATAACTCTCAATAGTAGAGTAGATGTTAACATTCTTAGTTCTTTCAATATACCTTTTAACTTTTTGAACCAATTCTTCAGCCATAATGCTCCTCTTACATCTTGAAAACAAGTTTTATTATAAATTTTGTGCTTTTGACTTTTCAAATCTAAACACTCCAACTTTAATTCTATGTATTTGTCGAGTATGAAACTTTTGTGTGGCTTTCAGAGGGAAATCAACTTCCCAGTAATGTGTTGTTTTAAATCTTTTTTGTGTTGCAAATTGTTGAATGAATTCTTTTGTGCTTGCTTTATGAAAACTGTAGACGACAGACGCGGTTTCAAACGCTTTTTCTAGAAATTTTTTGTCAGCGTGCTCTTCTTTTGTTCCGAAAGGAGGATTTTGAATAACAACATCTGCTTTTCCAGTATAATTGCTTACATCATCCTCTACAAACTCAGCTTCGCCTATATTGAACTCACTTTTTATTTTTTGAAAATTTTCCTTGCAAATTCCTAGTGCATAACTATTTTTTTCAACAAATATTATTTTACTCGCTCCCAATAGCAAAGCTCCAATTCCTAATATTCCTGTGCCTGCTCCTAAGTCAACTATCACTTTTTCATCAAAATCTCCTATCATGGCTGAATTCCACAGCATTTCTGCAGCTATTTCACTATCTGTTGGGTGCTGTTCCTCACTTATTCTGGGATTTTCGAATACTTTCAGTTGTGAAAGCGTTTTTGCTAGCATTCCTTTACTTATTCTCTTGTTCATGAACTCTCACTTTTTGCTTGTTTTTATGGTGTTATGCACTAATTTGAGTGATATTTTGTTATAAATTGTGTTTCTATTGGGCTAATATAATAACTTTTCTAATCTAATTCTCGATCTATTCTCAATTTATTCTCTCCATAGTGCCTAACACTGAATTATTTATCTTTTCAACTAGTGATTTGCCACTACTTACGAATCTTTTTATCTCTCACTTTTTGCCTGTTTTTATGGCATTATTGGTTATTTTTTGCTTGTTTTTGTGCGTTTTTACTCTTCTTAGGCACTATTCTTTGGCTCTTTTTACTCTAGACTTCTTGTAGGCACTAAATATGTGTTTTTATCGTTTTTTATCATATTTTTATCTGATTTATCTAATCATAATACTTTTTTGGGAGTTCTAAATTACTCTTTTTACCCTCCCTTTTAATCAAAAACACTCTCATTCCCAGATATTTCTGGGACCGTCCCAACACATTCCCAAAATAGTCCCAGATATGATTTTTTGTCGTCGATTAATATTCCCAACATAGTCCCAAAATAGTCCCAAGACCATACTGGGACAGTCCCAATTTTAGAAAGGTTTTTATATTTCAACCTCTTTTAATGGTTTATGCTGGGATTTCCAAAGATAAAGATTATTTTTCCTTCAAAAGAAATTGAAAAAAAGCCAAGTTCTCACAAGAGAATAGACCATTTGCATAGTGCAGTTTCTCTTTCTTTTTCAAGAGTTCGCGATGATACTTCAAGAATTTTTCAATGGCTGGATTATCTTCACACTCAAAATTTAGAGCAGCAGAAAACTATAAATTCTCTCAGAAGAGAATTAAGTTTTGTTCCAAAATCTAGCGCAGATGTTAAGCGAGTTATAGATTCATACTACTCTTTTGATGCTATGCTTAAACGACTCGAGCAAATGGAAGAAAAATTATATTCCATCGAGCAGAAAAGATTAGAAATTTCAACTCATCAACCACAGACTACTGACTACAGACCACAGACAACAGATACTCACTCTCAACTTCAGAGAAAAATGATTAAAAAAATAACTAGAAATTCTAAAAACTACATTAAAAGCACAATAACTTCTTTAGTGTCAAAATATGATAAAATTTCTGCTCTTGATTTGAGGGAAATCATTGTTGAAGAGCAGAATTTGTGCTCGAAAAGTTCATTTTATAGAATTCTCGAGGAGTTAGAGCAGGAACAGACTCTTACAGTTGTTGCTGAAGGCAAAGAAAAAACATATTTCAGCAATTTTCAAAAACCCACTCATCGTCCGGAAAGTAAGGAATAATCGTGACAAAAAGATTAACTATTTAAACAAGGACTTCTCACAATATTTTAATTTTAAGGGGTGGTATTTTTGGTAGAGAAACAATCTGTTTTAGTTAGTCAAGTTAGTTTAGAAATTCAAGACATCGATGACAAATCAGTCTTTAATCAAAGCCTTAATGTTGTTCTTTCTCAGTTTCGCGAAGAGCTTGATGACCATCGCGAAGCAATAAATGAAAACACAACTGAGCTTCAATCCAATTATAATCTTATTGATGAGCTTTACCAAAAAATTGATAAACTTTCTGAACGAATGGAAGAATTAACTCTTTTAGTTAAAGGCAATAAAGAACAAAAAATGTTTGCGTTTTCTCCTCTTAATGAAAAGGAAAAAAACATTTTTTCAGCACTCTACACTTCCTCTCAATCTGGAAATTCAGTTTCTTATCGACAAATCTCGAGAATAACTGGTATTCCAGAACAACTTGTTGCATCATACATTTCTGCAATAATCGAAAAAGGAATTCCTCTGCTTAAGCAATATTCAGGAGGCAATGTTTATTTACGCATAGAAGATGACTTTCGTCAAGAACAAACCAAGAAAAACATTGTTGGAATAAATTCAACTCTTAATTGCTGGGTGGTTCAATAAATTCATCGTCAGACTTTCCTTGTCTGAGCTTGTCTTTTTTAATTTCGTTTTGAAGCTGTTCTATGACTTTAAAGCTGTAGTCCAAATGGTTTTTTATTGATACTTCTGCTTTTCTAAATGCTCCCTCGAGATTCGATCCATTTAACTCGTATCCTATCACTACTTTTCCATTCGCCACAAATGATGTTTTTTTGAGCAGTTGAAGGTCGAGCCATCGTCTTAAATAATCATACATTGTTTGTCTTTTTATTCCTGCAAAAACACCCATTTCTTCAACAGGGAGTACTGCTAGTTCAGGCCTTCTTTCTCTGTTAGATTGTTTTTTTCTTTCGTACAATTCGAGGAGAAGCTTGTGCATTTCTGCGGTGCCGTCTTTTTTTCTTGGAAGCAGTCCAAATCTTGCCAGCAAAACTTTTGTAAGCTCGTCCGCTGTTGCTTGGTCTAATGCCTCCTTTTTTTCCAATTGAATTTTCATTGTTTTCCATTAAACTATTATTCTTTAAATAACTTTCGTTCGTTATTCCGACAATAGACGATGATTTTTTAATTTTTTTTATCAAAAAACATCAATTTATCGATTAAATGCCTTTTTTTTCAAACTTTTTTGTGTGTAAGGGTTCTTTTATGTTGCAAACGGTTTGTTTTTCCGTTTTTTTAGTTAATTCTCCAATTTTAGCGACAGTTTTACACAACCTTTGCTTTCTTTTTTATCAAAAATTTCTCGATTCTCTTAAAATCACAGCACAGTCGGCATTTTCGATGTCTTTCTTGCTTTATCGCGACAAATGAGGTTAAGCTATTTCTGCCTCCTGCCCATGCTTCCACCCCAAAACTTTCAAAATAAAGTACAAACAGTCAAATTAGGGTAAAATACATTACAAGTTTGTTTAAGTGAATGAGTGTGGATTTAATGAGGTTTGATTTTTATGTTGTTTTTTTGATTTCTTTTGGTTTTTATCTGTTCTTATATTTATTGATTTTTATTGATTACTTACTTAAACATCTTTAAAATAACACTTAAAATATGTTTTTAACTAATTCTTGCGATAAACTTTATTTTTTAATTAATTGATTGATTTTCTCGTCAATGATTTATTTTAATATTTTTACTTCGAATAGATGTTTTTTTTTTATTTTTTTATTAACTTTTTTTAAATTTCGCTTTTTTTATGAAAATTTAATTGTATTTCTAAATATACTTTTTAAATAATATATGTTCTAAACTATATTTCACAAGACTCTATTTATTTTATTTTCTGTCGGCATTTAAGGAGAATTATTTGAAATTTTTGGCTTAAGAGTGATTTTTTGAGGCAAAAAAGTGAGAGTTAGTTTAGTTAGTAGTGGGTGGTCTGTAGTTAGTTGTAAAATGAATTTTTAAAGAATTTTTGAGATTTGGTGGGGGCGTGAGTAAATTGAGTGATTTTAAGGTATTTTTCTCCCAAAATAACCTAATCTTGTCAAAAAGTGTGAGATGGGGTGGTGAGTGGTCTGTAGTGGGTAGTTTGTAGTTCTGAGTTACAAGTTAACTGGGCCACTGACTAAAGACCACAGACCATTAACTAAGTTAGGCACTATTAAAATTGGCTCTTTTTTTACCTAAAATCCAAAAGTGAGTGATACTTCACCATTATATTATCTAGTCACAATCTATATAAACAAGAACTCTTCATCATCGTCGATGAAGTCATTAACTCAAATAATCGGTGCAATTGTCCTATCTTCTTTCTTAAGTTCATGTAATAACCCGCTAGAACCTCCTCAGCTGAAGAACTGGTCTTTTGTCTCAAAATATGATGGAGCTATTAAAGTTGATTATCTTGAATATTACAAGAGTATTAAGGAATTTGAGAGAGAAATAATGGCATTTCTTTATTTAAGACCCCAAGATGCTGAATTTTCAGAAGATTATCCTAAAGTTGTAATGGATATTTATTCTAAAGGAAATACGTCAGTTAGAACTTTTGTCGACTATGGGTATTCTAATGATTCAACAATAGTTGATGAATATTGGGATGGAAAACAGTTCGTTAAACGAATCGGTAATGAAGAAGAGTTCAAGCAACACGACAAAGAATACTTACAGTTGCTTGATTTAATAAACTTCAGAGCACAGATAGCGAAAAGAAAGGGGGATTATCCCAGATAGTTTTTTTTTTCTCAAGAAAGTCTTAAAAACGCGAGTACTATCTATATCACATGAAACGCCTTGAATTCGACTGTATGCAATTCATAAAGAAAATAATCAGTTTCTCTCCCAGACAACACATTGGAGAAACTAAAACAGCAGATTTTATAGTCTCTTTTCTTCGCAAAAACAATATTCCTTTCAAAGTTCACAAATTCAGAACAAAAGTTCCAATAGAAGAAAAAGCAGTTCTTAAAGTTGATGGCAAATCTATTAATTGCAAAAGCGTTTCGTTTGTCGGCGGAAAAATAACTAACAAATTTAACATTTTATCCTCCAGAAATGAAATCAATGAATTTTCTAAAACTCCTTCAATAATTTTCAACCCATATTGTAAAGGAATCTCCTGCACAGTGTTTTTCCACAACGTTCCCGCGCTCTCGATTTGCAGAAAAGACGTTCAAAAAATTAAGAACGCTAAAAAAGTTGAAGGAGAAGTAAAAATTAAACCAGTTTCATACGCTGCGAGAAATATATTAGTAGGCAACTCAAAAAATCCTAAGAATATTTGCTTTGCGCATTATGATTGTCTTCTTACTGGGGCGTGGGACAATGCGGGCAGTGTTGCAGTTGTAATGGCAAACATTCTATTTTATCCTAACACTCTTAAAAATACTCTTTTTGTGTTTACTGCAAATGAAGAATTGTCTTATGATACAAAGCCAGGTTATTGGTGCTACGGTTTTAGACAATTCGAGTCAAAATATTTTTCTTTGATGAAAAATTCCAAAAACATCATTGTTGTTGATGGTGTAGGAATAGGTCAATCTTACTGGATGACTGAATACAAACATTTATGGTCGACAATTTTACTAAAAAATCTCAAGAGATTTCAAAATAAAATATTTCTGTTAAGCACAGCATTTGATAAGAAATCAAAAGGACTTTACCACAGCGAACTAGATGATATTTCTCACATAAAACAAAAATATCTTTCGCAAGCGATTAAAAAATTGAATGAGAAAATA
>CAYHXI010000003.1:27222-29345 GCA_964360565.1 uncultured Methanosarcinales archaeon
GTCTTTTGCATTATTTGTTTTATTCTTTCTTCAAAGTCTTCAGCTTGTTTTATTAAAGGTTTGTAGTCGACGTTTAGTTTCAAATATTTATCCAACACTTCTATTATTTTTGCTGCTGCTCTTGAATCAGGAAGATTTGAAAAAGTATCTGCAAAGAAGCAAGTCATTGGAATTTCTGTATTTTTCGAAAGCAAAGCTGCTGTTACTCCAATTACTGAACCTTCTCCCAAGCATCCTACGCCTATATCTTTCATTTGTTTTACATTCCAGTTATTTGGAGAGAAAAAGAATGCAGTTGGTTCTTGTTTTGCTGAAGTTGGGGGAGCGCCTATTCCTTCAACAGTTATTAATTCTTTTGCACTTAATTGTCTGCATAAATCTAGTACAAAATCCGCTGCTTCCCATTCAACATAAAGCGGAGAAGTTATTGTATGCACTATTACTAAATTTGCTTTTTTGGAATAATAAAGTCCTACAGGATGAATTAATTCGCACTTATGTATGGAAACAACTGGAGCTACTTCTTTGTCTTCGAAATGAAAATGTCCTATTTTCTCACACTTCAAATGTTCTATGAGAAAACTTGTTGCTATTGTCGACACAACTCCCAATCCAGGAAATCCTTCTAAAACTTTAACCCCTTTAACCTTCTGAGTCAACTTTACAACATCCTCTTTTTTCTCTGCCATAACATTTACTAATGCGAATGTCTTTATATAGTTTTTGGATTGAGTAATAATTCACCCCACTAAATATCCTCCCATATTCAAAACCTTATCCAACATTCCTCGAATAAACAAATCTTCTATCATTTGATAAACAAATTCTGTTTTTTCTTCGATTTTCTCAGGAATTTTTTTATCAACTAATGTGCAATAGCTCTGTACAATCGGCTGGTCAAAATCATAGCAGAACAAAGTCAGCATTTGATTAAACCAATTATCTCTATTTGGGTTGTGGAAATTATTAAACAATCTGAGCCATTTGAATCTATTCGTCTGCGAACTTTCTAAATTCTGAGTTTTCAGCCAAGAACTAACAGTCCAATCTTTTTTCTCTTTTGCAGGACAAATATCCTTTCTTCTAAAATAAGACGCTTTACCTTCTTTTGAGAATTCCACATCTAAAGGATAAACTCGGCAGTCGAAAGGTCTGTTTTCATAAACTGTGCATTTTTTGCCGTCGTGAAACCCGCACAAAGGGTCTGTTTTCAAAACACAGATTGGCGTTCCATGCTCTGGATGAAAAATAAATTCAGTGTATTTTCTGTGAAGCTCAGTTGTGGTTAAACCAGTTTGTTTACTTAATAATAATATGTCGTATGGAGATAACTCTACAACAGATTTTTCACAGCATTTCTTGCAGTCAGAGTAGCATGTAAATTTGAACTCTGAGTTTTCTTCAAGTATTTGTATCAACGAGCCCGCGAGGATTTGAACCCCGATCTCGCGGTCCGAAGCCGCGCGTTCTATCCAGGTTAAACTATGGGCCCATAAATTTGCGAACTCACTACGTTCGTTCAGCAAATTTATAGTACTTGAAGAAATTTAACAATTTAAAAACCTTTGTCACAAAATTTTCACTGAATGAATGAAGCGATAGCGGAATGAATTTGTGAAAATTTAAAGTTCTTCTTTATGCTTCATCAATTTAGTCAAATATCCTGCAACACCGTTTCGAATCTTCTTGTTAGGTTTGAAGAGTAGAAAATCAGATATTTTTTTATTAGATTCAAAATCTTTCGCAAACTCATCTTTATGTTCTTTAATTAATTGAAATGTTAATCTTTTTATCAATTGTGTTTTAATTCTTCCCATACAACCCTTTACTTCTGAGTAATTTATAAAGCTTTTGTAGAAAATTTTAGTATTCAAATTCCTATATATTTTCAATCACATAAATCCTTTTATATTATTCTAGTTCTAATCCTCTAATGACCGTTCCTTTAGTCAAGAGAATATTTGTTGCTATTCCAACAAGAATGCATCATAAAGTTCCTGAAATACTTAAGTTTGTTAAAAGTTTCACCAGCAAAGAAATAATTTATGACCCAGTTACTGCTCTTACAATCGGTCCTAGAGATATTTTTTCTGAAGAAATGTTTGGACAAAACGGTCCTCAAA
>CAYHXI010000004.1:0-25092 GCA_964360565.1 uncultured Methanosarcinales archaeon
TGCATTCACTCCGAAAAATAATTGTGGAACTTCTGATAGACTCATTTTAACCCCCTTGAATAGTTTGTAGTTAGTAGTGGGTAGTTAGTCGTTTAAAAAGATTATGTATCCTGTGGTCAGTAGTCAGTGGTTTGTGGCCAATGAGTGAGTTAAATATCACTACAGACTACTTACTACAGACTACTTGCTATGTGGACGTCAAGTCTCTATTACTCATGCATAAAGCATATTTAAGCATCTGTGCAAGTATAGTATTACTCTGTGTATTTAGGCATCCGCTCGGCAGTCGGGTTGAGTATTTATGTTCTGTCGGCGGCTTATATTCATTGAATGCATATCGTTTCATCCAAACATAAACGCTTGAAGGAGGTGATGTCTTAAGCATAATATTTAGAGAGTGCGGCTTTAATCAGCCGTGCTTATTTTTTCCCCTTAAACTCTTCTAAAGCTTTATAAATCAACATATCTTCTCAAGTATATATGAGTAAAAAGGAAGAATTAGTGCAACAACAGCAACAAGCACAAGAGATGGAAGAAGTAAGAAGAACTCCTTTGCCAAGGGGAACACAAGTGCTTGGGTTGTGTGAGCAAAGAGTCGGCGGCTCAAGAATGAAAGTTAAATGTATGGATGGCAAAGAAAGAAACTGTCGAATTCCTGGACGATTAAAAAGAAAACTGTGGATACGAGAAGGAGATATTCTGCTTATTGAACCTTGGGAATTAGGCGGAGATGAAAAAGGAGATGTAATCTATAAGTATAAACCAATGCAGGCAGAGTTCTTAAGGAGAAAAGGATTATTAAAAACATTAGATGTTGAGGAGTTTTGATAATCTATGAAAATCAGTAAAACTCCTCAAAGAATAGGTTTGAATGCACCAGTAAAAATATATTATTCAAACCTATCTGTTGAAGAATTCTAATTCTTATGGAGCTATTAAAAGATATTCAAATATTAGATTTGGGATTGTACATTAAAAAACATAAGACTTTAGTAATTTCCGACCTTCATTTAGGATACGAAAATGCGATGGAAGTCAAAGGAATTCTTTTGCCAAGATTTCAACTAAAAGATATTATGAACAATTTAGATGTGATTTTTTCAAAAACAAAAGTCGAGCAAGTAATTATCAACGGTGACTTGAAGCATGAGTTCGGTAAAATTCTAAAGCAAGAGTGGAAAGATATACTGCAGTTCTTTGATTATTTATCTGCCAAATGCAAAAAAATAATAGTTGTTAAAGGAAACCACGACGTTATTTTAGAACCAATAGCGAAGAAGAGAAACATAGAACTAAAAAAGGAATTTATTCTGGATGATGTTTTGATTGTTCACGGAGACTCTGAAATTAAATTAGAAAAATTTGTGAAAACAATAATCATCGGCCACGAACACCCTGCGATTTCCATTCGAGAAAATGAAAGAGTTGAGAAGTTCAAATGCTTTCTTAAAGGGAAATACTGCGGAAGAACTTTGATAGTTCAGCCATCGTTCAATCCGCTTGTTGAAGGAACTGATGTTTCTAAAGGAAAAATTTTAAGCCCATTGATAAAAAAGGTATTTGAATTTGAGGTGTTTGTTGTGGGTGGGGAGAAAGTGCTGGGTTTTGGGAAAGTGAAGACTTTTATGCAGTAGGTGTTGAAATGGCTCTCTTTAATTTTGCAGCTCTAGAGTATTGTTCTAATAATATTTTAACAGTCTCAGAATTAAAGAATGTATCTATTTGATCTTTGAAAAGTTCATATCTGTGAGTCAGATATCTTTCAATTGCAGGAATTGGATTTTCATTCTGACTAAACTTGAAATAAGGTTTTGAAGGCTTTATTTTTCTTTCTTTAAAAAGAGATGTGAAAATTCTCTGGTCGAGAAAAATTTTTCTATTTTCCTCAGACATTGAAGATATATGACTTTCAGAATCTTTAATTTGTTCGAGAGAATCTTGACAAAAGGTTAACTGTTGAGATAAGCCCAAGAAGTCCTGATGTTCTTTTTCGTTGTTTTTCATCATTTCAAGCATAAAGTCTAAAGTTACTCTAACATATTCACTCATTGTAGATTTTCCCATTCTTAATTTTTCTTTTAAAGCAAACATCATCGCTTCATGTTTTTTCAAATCTTCCTGTAAAACTGAAATCTTTAATTCCATAGTTTCCTTTCCTTCTTCTAAGCATCTGAGAATATCTTTGCGCTCTTCTTCCTTGAACAAGTAATTTTTTTTCATAAGAGCTCTAATATAGGTAATTATTGAAATAACTGATTTTACTTTATTGTCTATTTTTTCCAATTGTACTATTCTGTCTCTTTTGCTGGCTATTTTATTTTTTGGATTTACCCAATTGTATGATGTGTGTAATATTTGATTTTCTGAAAATGCCAATTTGTCTTCAAGAGAATATGTTCTCTCATATGTGAAAAAATCTAATGCATCATCAAAGCATGTCGCTCTTATGCATAATTTGTCTTCAATAGTTTTAACGCAGTAATCTATCCTGCTCTTTCCTTCTCTGAAGCTCTTAATTCTTTGTCCATCTTTAAAATAATCAAAAAAACCCATATCTGAGTTAAGATAGTTTACATATCTTAACACATCTTGTTTTGACAAAATTTCTATTTTAGAATTAACTTTTTTGACTCCACGTATGAGTTTTCCATCAGAAGGATTGAATAGTGTTTCTCTAGGAAAATAAATGAATCCATCGCTTGTGAATTTAATTCTTCCGAGTTTAGCTCCAAAAACATCAATTATAGTTGGATTCTCTTCAAATTCTTTATCGTAGTGCAATAATGCGAGATGATCGCTTTCATGACTTCCAAAATTATATCTCATTATTCTAAGATTGTCAACATTATGAAATACTGAATATATTAAAAATAAATTAATTCCAACTTCACAGCAGTTGAAATTTGATTTTTCACTTGATTTGTTAAGAAATCTTAAGCGAGTGTCAGAAAGTATGGCATCTTCAACTCCATAATCTGGCCTGAATTCATTAAATACTGTATGATCTAAAGAATTATTCTCATCTAAAGGCTTATCTGAATCATAGCCCCATTCTTTAACTTTTTCTCTTACAAATTCAACAGATTCCTTTGGAAAATCTAAATCCATGCTCTCAAATATCTTTTTCTCTTTGGAAAGCTATTTTTTCTAGTTCGCTTTCAAGAGCTCCTGTTCCTGTAGATTGAGCAACTGGTTTTTCTTTTCCTTTAAGAGAATATTTTGCGACAGCTAAATAATTTTCTCCAGATTTGTTAACACTAATATCTAAACTTTGGTATTTAGAATTCCCTTCTTCATAAGGCAAAATTTTTCTCAAGTTGCTTAAAGCTTCTTCAGCTGTTTTTCCATGTTCTCCTAATGTTCCTGTAAATGTTTCAGTCATTTTACTCTCCATCACCTCTTAAAAATTGATTATCAGTGATGTTTTTAATACTTTCTAAAACAAGTCTCGATTTTTAGCGCAAAGCTTAAATATCTTTATCTCCTACGATACTCTATGAGTGAAGCAGTAACTTTACAAGATGTCTATAGCGAAATTCAATTCATAAAAGAAAACATGGTTTCGAAACAAGAGTTCGATAGTGTTCTTGAGACTTTTGAGATTCTACACAATCCAGAGACTTTGAAAAGAATTGAAGAAAGCGAAGCAGATATTAAAGCTGGAAGAACAAAAAGAGTGAGAGGAGTTAAAGATTTATTGGTTGAGTTAAAATGAATTGGATTGTTGAAAGAGCCGATTCTTTTCTAAAGGATTTAAGCAAGTACAGAAAGAATTCTGAATTACTGAATGCACTTGACAATAAAATAAAAAGATTAGAAATTGACCCAGAAAATGTAGGTGGAATGCTTTCGGGAAGGCTCCATGGAAAACAATCAACAAGATTGATTAGAAAGTTTAGATTAATATTTCAAATCAACGAGTCTGAAAGAAAAGTTTATTTGGTTGCTATTGATCATAGAAAAGATGTTTACGAATAAAGCATTTATAAACATCAAGAGCTAGATGATTTTCATGGCCTTACTGGACTTCAACAAAATTAAAAAACTTCCGCCAGAGAAAAGAGTAGATGCTCTGAAAGATTTGAGAGAAGAATTGAATAAATTAATTGAGGAAAGAAAGAAAGAAATAGAAGAAGCTGCGGAATTATTGAGAGAATCTGAAGAAGAACTTCAAGTTCTATTAAATGTACAAACTCCTAAAACTAAATCTATGAGTGTGGAAGAAATGTGGGGTGGAGAAAATAAAGAAGTTAAAAAAGCAAAAGAATTAGAGGATATAACTAGAGAAGCAGATGATAAAAGAAACAAAGAATTTGACAAAGATGAATACATAAATTCTCTAAAACAGAAGCCAATTGATGATATTTACGACAGAGTTAAATCGCTTTATTCTGATATTAAAGATACAGGAGTAATAACTGCAGAACAACAAGATAGACTGAATACTATTCGAACTGCGCTTTACGAAAAAGAAAAAGACATTGCTTCTGGACAATATGATGCAGATAGAGATAGCAGACGAGACTTGAATAAGTTAGAGAAAGGAATCGCAGGAATTTTAGGAGCGTCTCAAGCGTACAGAAGCGGGGATTAATGGAGCAATATTGGATGCCGCAAAAACTGGATTTTAAGAATCTCAGATTATGTTTAGATAATTATCGGGCGGATTTTCTTTACATAAGAGATTGCGGAGGGTATAATTTGGACGGCAGTTATAGAAGTCAGGGACTTGCAAAAGTAAATAAAAGTTTAGAAGGAAAAATTCTTGATTTTAAAAAAGATAAATCTGGATTGCACATGTTAATTAATTCAAAAGAAGTATTTCACTTTCCATTGAAACATTATGACAAAGGATTTTCACTTGCATACGAAAGAATAACTCCAACTGAAGATGGAATTGGAAGAATGGTATGTTTAAGCACTGGCGAAAATCCTTATGACACTAATCTTCCAGAACCAAGAAAGTCATTTCTCAGAACAGTTCTTGACGACCACTTGATGGAAATATTCTTCAAAGGACGAGTTAACTTAAAATTTCATTCTTGGTATCAAAAACCTCACTGGAAATATTGGACGGTAGTGAAATAAAATGTCCTCGACAATCACTCAACAAAAATTGGACAAATACTTTGATGTAACTTCTAGAGCGCTAAAAAAAGCAAAAATAGCAAGCGAGAAAAAAATAGAGTGGAAGAAAAATGCAGAAGATTTCTTAGATATGGCTCAAAGATATTTTTCTGATGCAAAACACTTCCGCGACAAAGGAGATGTAGTTACTGCATTTGCCGCTTTAAACTACGCTCACGGATGGCTTGACGCCGGAGCAAGACTAGGATTCTTTGATGTAGAGCACGATAGCGAATTGTTTACGGTGGATTGAACTTGATTTTGGTATTAGGACTTAGCAGTTAGGTATTAGCAATTAATGCCAAAAGCCAATAGCTAACGCCCAATACCTTTCGGAATATTTATATAATCCTTTCAATTAACTCATTTTATGCTTCCGCAAGTAAAAGAGGATGTAATTAATGTATTAGATTTGTCTCTTAACGCTCTGAAGAAAGAACAACATCAGGATTTAGGTGAGATAAGCAATCACATAATTCACGATGCCAGTGTTTTCCAAGACGACGATTCTTTATCTGTTGCAGTGCTGATTTATGCTTTATCTAAAATAGTTCAAAGATGCTGCGAAAAAGGAATATCTTATTCGCCCGTTATTTCTTCTCTTGAAACTGCAAGAGATGCTCTGAAAAAAGATGATTTTGGAAGATATAATTCGTCAATACAAAACGTGTTTAAATTCATAACAAAAATTGATTCAAAAATAAAGCTCTATATACAAGAAGTAATCGAGCGAGCGAAAATAAAAAAAGGTTCAAAACTCCATGAGCATGGATTAAGCATAGCGAGAACTGCAGAAATACTTGGAATTTCTCAGTGGGAATTAACAGAATACATAAGCAAAGTATCTTATGAAACCGTTAAAGAATCAGTGAATGTAAAAGAACGACTGAAAAGAGCGAGGGAGCTGTTTTCTTAAAAGAATTTCTTGTTTTTATAATGCAAAACAGTTTCTAGAGTGGTAGAATCAACTATTTTAGGTTCGTCGTTTGTATATGGATACATTAAAGATGCTTTGTCTGCAACATGCTCTGCTCCAAAAGAATGGAGGATTTCATGCAGAGTAGTATCAGTTAATTTAGGAATATTTTCATCAAAATAAATCAAACAAATGTTTTGATTAATTGGCGCGATTCCTACAGCAGCAGTATAATTTCCTGAAGGTTGTTTATAATAAGTTATAGGTCTTTCAGTAAATATCAATCTAAGTTCATTCTCCATCTTAGGAACTTTTAATGATGCTTCTTCTACTCTTTCATAGCCGTAAATCTTTTTCCTTGCATCATAAACAAATTTATCTTTGACTTCAAAAGAGATTCCAAAATCCCATTTTGCTCTCTCAGAAACTGAAGCCAATATATTTTCTAAAGTATTGAAGATTTCTTTTTCTCCATGCTTTGCAACTAAATCTTTATCTACTGCTAAAGTTACTTTTATTTTTCTCTCAGATTCTTTTCTTCCAGGATTTAATTTACAATGAATGCTATTGTAAACTCCTCCTATTTTCTCAAAATCTTTTGCATATACATCATAAAGTACAAAATTAAGCATGCCTGCAAGCACAAATCCTAAAACCTCTTTTTTACGCATGAAATGAGTTTTTGATTCATTAATAAATAAGTGATTGGCATATAGTTAATATAGGTGGAATTATCAAAAATAAAAAAAGAAAGGTTTCTTTTATTCAAATGGGACTTTTTGTTTTTTCATTAGTTCTGTGATACTCTCTTTTCTTCCTAATAGTTCATATGCTCTCATTCCTGCATATGTGATTGCTTGCGGAATTGTGGCATAAACTGCACTTTTTACAGGGTCTTTAGTTATAGCATATGTTAATCCTGCTATTGGTAATGATAAAAGTGGAGTTTCCCACAGCATAAAAGCTAATTCTGCAAGTGTTGGTTTGAAAAAGTCTTTAATGCTTTTTTTATCTTCATTTTTTGTTATTTGTTCTAGTTTTTCCATTTTGAACACCTCCGTTCATTCTCTTATTATGTTGGCTAAACTATATTAATTTATGTTGTCCCAGAAAAGGAAAACATTAAATACTAGTAGATATTAAGGAAGTGTATGGATACCAAATTATTGAGAGAAATAGGTTTAACTAACAGAGAAATAGAAGTATATCTGAAATTAATAGAGAAGGGAGAATCTCCTGCTTCAGATATTGCTAAAGAAACATCAGTTTCCAGAACCCATGTATACGAATCTTTAGAATTACTTGCGAAAAAAGGTTTAGTCAGCAGTATAACAAAAGATTTTAGGAAATACTATTCTGCTACAGATCCAGAAAGAATACTCAATTACTTAGAAGAAGAACAAAAAAAGATAGAACAACAAAAAGAAAATGTTAACAAACTCGTCCAAGACCTTAAAAAATTGAAGAAACCACTAGAGAAAAAGCCAATTATTGAAAAATTTGAAGGAAAAGAAGGAGTAAAAACAATACTGCTTGACACGCTAAAAATAAAAAAAGGTGAACTCTTAGTCATTAATGCTTCAAAAGATTTCATTAAAAACTTCCCAATATTCGCACAACAATACTTCAAAGAAAAAATAAAAAGAAAAATTCCCAGCAAAATCATCTTCTCTGAAAAATTCGAGCTATTAGACCCAACAACACAAAAAAGATTCATACTAAAAGAACAAACAACACCAACAATGACCCTAATCTACGAAAACAAAGTAGCAATAATATTCTGGGTAGAAAAACCAATGGGAATACTAATACAAAGCGAAGAAGCATCAAAAGAATACAAAACATACTTTGACATACTCTGGAACCAAGCCAAACCGTGAAATATTATCAACACTTAACTGGCATTATTCTTTTCAAAACAAAACATTTATATATGTATACATTTGTGTTAACATATGGTCTCATTTATGTTAACATTGAATGACTTGAATGTTTTTAGGACTTTAGTTAGTGGGGAAGCTAATGTCAGCGAGATATCTAGAAAAACAAGAATTGCTAAAAATAGAGTTTTGGATTCATTGAAGAGACTAAGCGTTTTAGATTTAGTTCGCAAAACTGTTTCTGGAAGAAATCATTTATATCGAATTAATTTTTTGAATTCCAAATCTTTCTTCATAATTAATTTAATTATTTCAGAAAAAAAAGAGAAATATAACACTAAATTAAACAATTTGCCCCTTATTTTAGATGTTTTTCTGAAAAATGTACTTAAAGAAAAATATTTTGGCTCGATATTTTTTGGTTCAAGCACAGATAGAGAGAAGTTCAACGATATTGATGTTTTTATACTGACTCAAGAAATAAAACAAAAATCAGAATTAATTAAAAAAATAAAGTTGATTGATTCTAGAATATCTGCTATTTTCGGGAGCAGAGAAGAAATTAAGGCGGGCGTGGATGAAAAAGATATGCTTTATAGGAATATTTTAGGTGGAGTTCCATACTCTTGTGAAGAATTTTTACAATCACTATTATATAAAGATCAACTATTGAGGGAAAAAGATATCCGAGAAAGATTTATTCTGGGCTACAGAGAAATTCTCAGTTGTATAGAATTCAAAGAGAAGGAATATTTAGACAAACATTTAGATAAAGGACTTATGGATGTAATTTATGCACTACTTAATTATTTTGATATCTTTCCAAAAAATGATTCTGAGGCAAAAGATTTCTTTATGGAAAGATTTAAAATTATAATGCCTGCAACTGTGAAAGAATGTCTAAGTTTAGCAAACAAATTTGGAGTAATACTTAAATGAAAAATAAAGAAATATTGGAGGAATTATCCTTAGGCATAAGAAGTTTCTTAGAAGCAAAAGAGAGAAGTGCTAATAAAAGCATAGATGAATTCGATGAAAATAGAATTTTAGAAGCTTCATTCAGCAGACTTTTTCTTTCTATAGAACATATTTGCAACGCAATAGTACTTTTTGAGACTGGAAATTACAGCAAAAAGCATTTTGGAGACTTAAAGAAAATGCAACAAATTCAACAAAAATACAGGCTGGGTTTAACTGAGATTTACAGAGAAGCTTACACGTTCAGAGCTTACGGAGACTATAGAAAATTTCCCGAGGTTGAAGAAAATTTCAATAGAGCAAACTTATTTGAAGAAATTAAGAAGATTGAAGGGGTGATTAAAGAATGTATTAAAATAATAAAAAGTAAAATTAACTTGGAAGAGATAGAGAAGAGACTGTGAATAATTCGTCTTCTCCGAATTTCTTCTCTCAACTTATCAAAACCATCTGCTTAGAATGTTATATTTTTGAACTTAATGCTCAAAAAATCCCATTTGCTTTTGAAATCCCAATGCCATTCTTTTATGTTGGTGTTGTTTTTTTTTCAGTTGCTGATTTTCTGAGCAAAACAAAACGCTTATCAGTTAATTCCAAAATATCTGAAAGCGTGTGCATCTGCTTATTCAAAGTTTCTTGAATTTCTTTCGGCAAAGAATTTAATTCTGAATTCTTGTAAAAAGTATCATGCGAAACTTCAGCCCAAGCATGCTGCAAAATAGTTCTTAGCTGTAATTCCGCTTCCAACTCTACACCGATCTCTGGTCGTGAATATAGAAGAGCATAGTCATAAGACCTGTAGCCAGAGTACGGTTCTTTATTCACCCACTTTCCGTTTTCATCTCTAGGAAATACACTGGTTACTTTGAACGGAGGTTTGTTGAGTTCTTCGTCAAGAATATTTCTTAATTCTAATGCTTCGTCTAAAAACCTGCAAACTAATCTGTATCCGATAATATCATCTAGAGGAAGATCTTTTGTAGTGATTTGTCCTTCAGCTAATTTTTTGTAAACGCTGTCTAAAGATTTAACTCTGCTAACAACTTTTGGATTGTAGTGTTTGTCTAGTTTGATCAATTCTTTATTTATTTGTGATTTTTCTCTCGCTCTATCGACAACTCTCTGCAAGTCTCTTAATACATCTATTTCGTAGCTTCTTTCAGTTCCTGTAATTTGTTCATACCAATTCTTTGCTTTGCCAAAGATGCCTGTTTGTTCCGCCAATGTTTCATAGTTGGGAAAGTTTTTTAGTATTTCATCTATGTTAGTCATTTTTTTTTTACCATCCACTGAATATTTCTCCGCCTGCTAAATATTTTTGAGAGAACTCGTGCAATTCTTCAATTTGGCTAGTATTCAGCTGCTTTATTATTTTGTAAGATATTTTGTTGAGTTCTTCAAAGTGTGATGAATTTTTTTCAGAAAATTTTGGGAAAATTAAGTATTTTATTTCTGCCAAATATCTGTAAAACCAAAACCTAGTTTCGTTGGAAAGCATTTCGTCGAGACGGTTGTAAGATGCTTCAAGATTTGATAATAGGTCTGTGGTTTTAACTGCAAAGGACACATTGTTTTGCAGTATTTTTTCATAATATTCTGCAGGAGTGTTGAAATTTTTTCGGTTGAGAGACTGTAAAATGTCTATTATTTGTTCTGAGAGATTGTGAGTTTTCAAAAAGTCTGCAATTTCTTCAACAGTAACATCTGTGTCCTCTAGCAAATCATGCCACAGTGCAGAGATGATTGCAGGAACTGTTTTGTTGAATTTCTGAACATTTATTGCAACTCTCAGAATGTGATATGTGTATGGAGTTTTGCTGTTGTTTTTCCAATCATACCACTGGTCTTTGTGCTTTTTAATCGCAAAAGCCAAAGCATTTTCTAGAACTAATTTATTTTCTTCATTGAACTGTTCTATTGATTCTAGAAATTCTTTCTGAGCGATTATTGCAGGATTAAAGTCATACTGAATTTCAGTCATTAAATAATCTCAAACCATTCGTCTTAATAAAAAATCGTGAAAGAAAAATTCGAAGAGGAATAGACCTGCTTTTGAAATTCACTTTATTAATCACATACCTTTATAAACAAACTTGAGAGTGGTCATGTATGGGAGATTTTAGAGAAGATCGTGGCGGTGGATACCGGGGAAATCGTTCTGGTGGACGCTCAGGTGGATTTGGCGGTAGACGAGAAGGAGGTAGAGGCAGGGATTCTAGAAGTTTTGAAAGAAAAAGATTTGAACTGCATACTGCTACTTGCGATAAATGCAAAAAACAATGTGAAGTTCCTTTTAGACCAACACAAGGCAAACCAGTTTATTGCAGCGACTGCTTCAGAAAAGATGGAGACTACGGCTCAAGTTCATCAAGTTCAAAGAGTGAGTTCACTCCAAATAGAACTACTGCTCCTCAATCAGGAGGATCATCTGACCAATTTAATGAAATTAATGCTAAATTAGACAAGATTTTAGAAATTCTAGCAAATGTTGAATTTGAAGAAATAGAAGAAGACGAAGATTCTGAAGAAGATGAATCTGGGGAAGAAGAGAAATAGTTAATTTATTTTCTAAACATTATAACGACAAAATTTGATAATAGTATAAAATTAAAGTGAGTTAATATACTTAAGACAATTGTTCAACATTCACAATCTCTGCACTGTTGGCGTCAAGGAAAAGTCTTGCTTCAGGTAAACGATATAGTAGAGTTGAATAAAATTTAATATTCGAACCTTTTCCCATAGGATAAATAAATTTCTCAGGTTTTCTGCTTGCTACAAAACTATTTAATTCAGATCCTGCAGGAAGTCCAGCTTTTATAAGAAAATCAGTCACTGCTTTCTTGAATTCTGAATTATCGCCAGGTTTACTTTCAATCAATTCAATATTTGGATAATAATCTACGCTTAATTGTCTTACTTGTCCATCTGATGTAATTAAAGCTTGAACACTAGTGCCATATACTGGTATGTTTTTGTAGCGTTGCTCATAAATTATTTTGTTCTCTTTATTAAATTTATACGTATCAATGAAATATAAAGAATTGTTTTGTAATTTGATAAGATTACCATACTCTTGTAAAAAAGAATTTGCTACTTCTTGAGAAGAGCCAGGATATTTGCGTGATTTAAATCCAACAACATACTTAGGTATATCTTGGTTTTCATTCCATAGCACTCCTGCGCCACCATTTTTCATCTCTCCTGGGAGACCGTATTCTTTCTTGAAAGTTTCCCATGCTTCTTTTGGACTGATTTGGTTTAGTTTAGTGTTGTAATCAACAAAGATATCTTGTTTAGACATTTGAGGAGCATTATTTGGACTTTCAGGCAAGTCCGCAGGCAATCCAGTACAACTTGAAATAACTATCGCTAGAATAATCAACAGCGTCAAAAACAATGATTGTTTATTCATTTCAACTCTTTTTTATATTATAGTCTGTTGTGGAGTTAATAAATCTTTTCTTATAAAATACTATGGAAAGATGTTTTTTCAACTATTTAGAATTTAGTGTTTATATAGACAACTGTACAATTTATCGCACATTAGGTGCAGTTATCTATATAACAAATGTTCAAGTACGCCCCCATAATTCTAAGCGTTCTTCAGTTTTTATTTCAAAAAACTTCAGAACTTCTATAACCTTTACTAGGCCTTCTTTGTAGTGATTGTTAAGATATACTTTTTTATTTTGAGTTTCAAGTATTATGCTTGTCAATTTTATCACTCCCGTTCTTCGCATCTTATACAACATGATTGTGGCGTTTCTAATTTCATTCCACTTGATTGTTTTATCAAGATAAGAAAGAAATAAATTTTGCACTATTATTTTTTTATCATCAATAAATAATTTATTAAAGCCTCTCAAAGAAATCAAGGTTCCTAAAAATAGAAATAATAATATGTAACGAACGAACCAAGGAGATTCATTAAAAAATTCCATCTCAACAGATATTAATAGAAATATTTCTAAAATCAACAGCCCAATTAAAGAATAAACTTGAAATTTTGTTGGAGTTAATTCAATTGGAAAAAGTCTCTTTTTTTCAATCATCTTCATATAAAACAGTATCAAATAAATAAATCTTTCGCAAGCAACTCCAACAAATCAACTTCTTTCTTCAAAGTGTCATCTCCTATTTCATTTTTCTCTTTCTCGAAATATTTGCTGAATTCTTTGAACAATTCTTTGTATTGGTTAGAAATAGTCAATTTAACTGACTGTCTTTCCCATTTTCCTAATTTAAAATCTTCTTCAAAAGGAACTATTATTCCAACTTCTTCATTTACAGATGGGTTTTCAACAGATTTTCTTTCGTCGTTTATCCAATTCTTCATAAGGTCTGCGTATCTCGCTAATAGTATCCCTTTTCTTATTCCATTATTCTCGAAGTAATCTGGTTGTTTCGTTTGCAAATCGATAGATGCTTCTGAGCTTTCTTTTCTTCCTAATCTATCTTCATAAGTTACTTTGAGTTTTAAGCTTGCATCTGGCGAAAGTTTTTTTAGTTTTAGTAATACTAAACCTCCTCTAGTTTGTCCATCTTCTGTTTTAGAGGGGAATAAAGTGTTAACTTTCATTATTTCTCCAGTCGCTTCATTTGCTTCAGGAGAACCGTAAACTTTCTCGATTTTGTATCCTTTAGCTTCTAAGTTTAAGTTCAAATTAAATACTAATGGAGTAACCATAAATTCAAATTCATTATCTAATCTATTTTTGAATTCTTTTGCTGAATGAACTGAATAATAATTTGCTCCTCTTATTTTAGTCATAACTTCAATAAGTTCAGTATTAAGGTCCACTCCAATTCCAATAAAAGTTGAATAAATTTTAGTATCTGCATTCTTTTTCATCATTCCAAACAATCCTTCTTTACTTGTTTGGCCAGTATTTGGCATTGCATCAGTCATGAAAATTATTCTATTCTCATACTCTGATTGGTCTGCATTTGATAGTTTATCAAACAATTCACTGCCCAGTTTCATACCTGACTCCATATTAGTTCCGCCCTGCGGTCTAACTTCTAAAATATGGTCTTTTAATTTTTGTAAGTCTGCTTTCTCCATCAAGTTCAATGATTTTGCTAAATACGCTCCGTTGTCGAATAGCACAACTCCTAATCTATCGTCAGGGTTGAGGTGGTCTAAAAGAGCAGTGAGAGATTTAGTTGCAACTTCCATTTTGCTCTTTGATTCATCTTCATCAGTTTTATTTAGTTCTAATTTTCCATTTTTGAATCTATCATAATAATATCTATTAAATGAAGAACCCATCGAGCCAGAGATATCCAGCACAACAACAAGATTCAATTTCTTTCTCTTGAAATCTGATTCTTTTATGTTGGAGTTTAATCCTACAGATAAATAGTATTGGTCTTCTTTAGAAACTGGGTCTTTTGAAATTGAGTAACTGTATGATGGGCAGAATAATTTTGTGCATTCTCCTTTTTTGCCTGTGTCAAAATAGTAGTCATAGAACAAACCTTCATAAGTTAAGTCTGTTGATACTGGTAAGAAATTGTTTTTGATGTTTTCTCTGAAATTGTTAATGTCTTTTGCTCCGCCTACTGAGAAGCCTATGCTGGATTCCATCATTTTTGGAGCGGACATGGCCATGTATTGCACTCCTCCTCCAACAGCATTTCTTATGCTAGATATAATTCCTCCAGATTCTGTGTTTCCAGGAGTAAATGTCCAATCGTCTATTTTTGTTTTATTATCTTCTATTGTGGTGCAAGAAACTAAAAATACTAGTGCTACTAGTAAAAATACTTGGTTGATTGTTTTTCGAGTCATGAAAAACAAGAAAGTCGCCCAAATATAAATACTGTTTGTTTTTGTAAGGTGAACGCCTAACAATTAGTTGTTATCTACTAAGAAAACTTAATAAACTACCAAAAAATAAAACAGTATATGACATATATTTTTGTTGTTGGAGACAGCATAACATACGGGGCCTGGGATTTTGAAAGAGGAGGATGGGTACAGAGACTCAGAACATTCTTAGATAAAAAAGTAGAAGAGAATCCTAAAGAAAATTTCTTTGTAGTGTATAATTTAGGAATAGATGGTCACAGCACAGAAGATTGGGTGAAAGTATTTGAAGCTGAAATTGAAACAAGAATGAAAATAGTTAAAAAATATAAAGAAAAAGCAATAATAATTCTTGCTCTAGGAGCAAATGATGCATTATTTGTTGTTGACAAAAAAGAAAATAATATTCCAATTGACAAATTTAAAGCAAATATGAAAAAACTTATTGCACTCTCTAAAAAATTCACTGAAAATGTTATTTGTTTAGGAATTCCTCCATGCAGAGCTTCAGAATCAGTTAATTACGATGATAACAATTTTGTTTTCAGCAATGAAGATATCATTAAATACAATCTTGCTCTGAAATCAGTAACACAAGATAAAAAACTACCTTTAATTGATATATTTCTAGATATATTTTATGAAGTTAAAAAAATTAAAAAGTTTGCTTCTTTCGACGGCGGACACTTGACTTCCGAAGGACATCAAAAAATATTTGAGATTGTTAAAAATTATCTTAGTGAGAATGAGTTGTTATAAATTATGTTAGCAGAGATAGCGAAGTGGTTAAACGTGCGAGCTTCAGAGGTTCGTGGCTTAGTGCCTTCGCAGGTTCGAATCCTGCTCTCTGCAGTTACACATACTTCAGCACAATATGCTTCGTAAAGTAATGTGTTATTACAACAGAAATTACTGCGATTAATACTCCTCCAAAAACATCTGAAAGATAATGCACTCCAACAAATATTCTTGAGAATCCGACTAGAATTGCAAGAACTGTTGCAATTATCCCCAATTTCTTGTTGTAATACAGCAAAGGAAGAGCTAAAGCAAATGCAACTATAGTATGTCCGCTGGGAAAACTAGACGTTGGATAATTTATTACTAATAGATTTACTTTCTGGTCGATAAACGGACGTGCTCTATAAAAATATGGAATTAATTTTATTGATTCTTCAATTGCTTTTCCCAATACTGCAGCTAAAAAAGAATTAATAACTGGTTTTTTCTTTTTGGATAGTAAAACAATAATTGCAATTGCAATGTAGCCGAGATGCGTAATCCAGATGAATAAAAAATCTGCAACTGAGTTTTGAGTGGCTAAATTGTTGATTGATTGGAAGATTAATAAGTCTAAGGTCATTTAATAAATCCTCATTTTATGCAGTAATCTGAATATTCACTGGCAAACTGATTTTTAGGTCTTTAGTTTGCTCAGTTCTTTTTTTAAAACCCATTATTGCTACTCCGATTATCTTGTTGGTCTTTTTGTCTATTCTTTTAAATATTCCATCTCCTAAGTTTTTAAATGACCCTTCAGATTGTTTTCCAATACTTAATTCTAGAAAATCTCCTTCTTTGTCGTAGTATAAATTTAAGTTGTTTTTCATTTTATGCAGTCAACGTAAAAACTAGTTATTATAAAACCTTTGCCATTTAAATATTTTACTGAAACAAACAAATATTCTCGTCGAATTTTATCATATTTGTAATAGAAATGAACTTGCTCATCATACTTGAAGTCAGTTATTACATCTGGAGAAATTAGAGTTTCTTCGATTTCTTCACACTTGTTTGTCATCTCAGGATGTTGTTGTATGTGCTTCCATCTCTCCGTGGATAAATGTATTTTTCTGCCAGTAACATCTTGAATTTCGAAAACAAACGTCATTTTGTGAAAAACAAAAACACTACTTAATATGTCTTTCGGCTAAAATTCCGCAAGATTTGCGGCGCTAGAAACCCAAATATATTCTCCTCACTATAAAAGTTTATATACTTCCATAGCTAAAATCATTTGAAATTAATATTTTTAAAAAACTAAACGAGGTGTTTATTGAATGGAAACTCCAAAATGGTTAATTGCTTTAGTGGCTGCAACGTCTTTTGCTTTGGCTGCGTGTGATAACGCTCAAACTACATCAAAAGAAAGACCAAGACCATCATTAACTGGACGAGATATTCAAGGAGATACTGCTCGCAGTTATGATGTACAACAACAAACACTGAACGATGCTCGAGTTCTATTAGACTCTCTTCAAAAAGAAGCAAAAAATCTAAACAGCAAATGGGGATTCTGGAATGTTAAAGAAGTACGACAACAAAAAGTGAAATGGCAGGGAGTTCAAGGTCAGTTAACAGAATTAAGAAAAGATTTAGATGAATCTGACGGAAATACTGAACTCAAACAATCAGTTGATGACTTAACTCGAACAGTAGGAAGTGCTCTGAGACAATTAGATAAACTCATAAAGCAATTTGGAGAGAAACCGTAACATGAAAGCTCCAAAATGGTTGATTGCTTTGACTGCAGCAGCTGCGCTTGCTCTTGCAACAGTTCAATCAGTTAAAAATACAGCAACACAACAAACTGTAACGACCGCGCCTAATTATTTAGGCGGAATTAACAAAATAGAAAAAGATCTAAAAACAGTTCAAGAAAGAGTAGCAGTAATTAGTAGTTCTTGGAGATTTGAAAACATTCAAGAAGTGACAGATAAAGAAAATAAACTGATAGACTTGAAATCATCAGTAGCAGAAATAAGACAAAATCTGGCCAAATTAAACGCACGCAGTGAAGCAAGAGATATTAGAACGAACGATTTTGAAGCTGCACTGGATGAATTAGCTCAAAAAATTGAGAAGGCGTTAAAAACAGTTCAAAAAATAAAACAGTTGAATAAATGAGAAGTATAAAAAATGAAACCTCCAAAATGGTTGATTTCACTGGTTGCCGCTGCAAGTTTTGCATTAAGTGCTTGTGATACTGTTGAAAAATCACAACTAAGTAAACAGAAAAGTGTGGTAGTTAGTAGTGTGAGTGGAAAAGAAAACACATTGACTGAAATACATAATAAGCTTGAAAAAACTCAAACGCAATTAACTGCAATTCTCGACCCTGGTTTTGTTAAAAGACAAGGTTATCAATACGTTATAAACTGGCTATATGATATGGTGAAGGAAAATAATACAGTACTTTTAAGTTTAGAATCTGGGAATGTTCTTAGAATAACTAAAACTGATGTAGAAGAATTAAAAAAAGCAATTAAAGATTTAAAT
Organism: uncultured Methanosarcinales archaeon; assembly: GCA_964360565.1. Classification (GTDB taxonomy): domain Archaea; phylum Nanobdellota; class Nanobdellia; order Woesearchaeales; family ARS49; genus CAYHXI01. Next base: position 17,996 of record CAYHXI010000004.1, read on the forward strand.
GAGAAAATAACTTTTGCAGCCAAGGAATTAAAAAATCCTGATCCTAATTATGTAAATTGGAGCAAATAATTAAATACTGCAACTACTAACTATACTATCAAAGAGGTGATATTATGCCAAAGAAAGCTAAGAAAACAGTTCATAAAAAAACAGCAAAGAAAGAATATAAATCTATTAAAAAATCAGAGTATTCAAAACTATCCGCTCCAAAATTAATGGAAGGACCAAGAGTTTGGGCTCCAATACAAAGAACTGAGAGGAGAGAAGTTCCTGTTCAAGATTTAAAAGATGTTGAAGATGATTTAAGGGATATTATCAACTGGGTTGCTGTATTCGAGCAAGAGTACGACATGCCTAAAGAAGCTGTTGACACTTTAACAACTAGACTTCGTGAAATAGCTAGAAAGGTTGGTTGGCTGCACTGCCACTGAACTTTTTTTTATTTTTTGTAAATTTTTTGAGAGTGTCTTATTCTCTCGATTATTTTTTCAAAATTTTCTGGAAGAAATCCGTGCTTGTTAAATACTGCTGGATTTTTTTTACTCAACATACTGTTTCTAATGAGAGTTGTAATTATAAACTTTACTAAAATAATTAGTAATTATTACTGTTTTTTTTCCGGCCAAACCGCAAATTTTTTTCTTTATTTATATACTAATTCTATTTTTTTCCGGCTGTGACCGAAACCTTTCCGGATTTTCCGCAAATCTTTCGGAAATTGTTGGGAAAACGCTTTAAAGACGAGTTCTAAAATAATAGATATGGCAATTTACAAAGGCACATCCCTTATGGAAAATCCTGCATGGGAACTGATGAAATCAGTCCTCAGCAAAATAACATTTGCAGGAGCACTATATTTGGGAGCGTACTACAACGAACCAATACTAAGAACGATAGATGGTTTAATGTACAAAAACGTTCCAGTTGAAAAAGGGTTTTTTACAGATGCTAGAGGATGGCACGTTGAAACAAAATTAAACGGAAACGGAAAAATAGAGTACTACTTGAATTACCAAAACTTAAGAAGAATTCCTATGACTTATGAAGCTCTATCTGAGCTGGAGCGAATTGCAAATGACTTACGTAATTAGAGGATATACTTCAGTTTACACAATATACGAAGGAACTTCGCAGAAATTGTTCGAGATAGGTGGAAAAGTGTTGCACGAGTTATATCCTGTAGATAATTTAATTGGATATGTTAGAGATGTTGAAAAAGCTTACAAAAAAAGCAGAAATAAAAATTTAGCAGATATTCTTCGCGAAGTAGATGCATCTTGCGCAGAATGCATGTTTGTTGGAGAGGTAGATAATACTGCAAAATTGCACTATAACAAAAAGTTTCAAGAGGAGCTTAAAATAGAATCGCACGATAATAAAATAAAAAATCTTACAACTCCTCTCCAAATATCAAAAACAACAAATGGAAAAACAAAGATATTTTACCCTGCAGAAACTGAAATTCACATTCTTCCTAGCAATTATAAAAACTTTTTTGGAAATTTCTCTCGCAAGGCAAATGAAAGAAACACAAAAATATATGACTTGATGAAAAGATATGTTGATTTGTTTGGGAATGCTGAGTGTATAACAAGATTTTTGATGTTGTTAGATGGAGAATTTTATCATCACAAAATTCCTTCTTTTAATAAGTTTGAAAAAATTTGCGATAAACTACTAGCTGCTTCAGAAATTTGGAATGAAAAATATCCATATAAAAGTAATTCTTTTTTTTATGGAAAAAAAGAAGGGGATTTAGTGATGGGTGCAGTTCCTCCTTATCTGGATGCGATGAGTGAGTTAGAGGATACGTTTTGCCCGGATGATTCCGAGTCTCTTCGACCGCAGTTAAGAAAAATGTATTGGAGAACTTATACTGATGATGTTCAATAAATCATTCTCTTCTGGGAAACACGAGGAGACATCTACGTACAGGGGGTTTCCCCTTTACGTAGATTATTTTTATAAAAGAAAGGTTTAAAATGACTGAAGATAATTGAGGGTTAGATGAAAAAAATAACTGGCTTCGGAATATTCAGAGGAGCCCCATCTTTTAAACGAGAAGAAGATTTATTAGATGGAGAGATTATTTTAGAATGAATTTTTTCTAACTCAAAATTCTTAATGCATATATCCCCAAGTTTGAAGTTTGTCTCCGTCTTGATGCCATTTAACTCCTATGTCCGTTCGATAAAACATATTAGGAATTGTGATGTTTCTTACTCTGTTGTATGTTTGTTTTCTTGCTTCGTCAACAGTTGTTCCTGAACCAGTTACAACTAATGCATAGCCTGAGTTTCCTGCAAGAGTCCAATCTCCCTCTATTATTTTTACATCTCCCAAATGCATTCCATCTGAAGATGGCTTTTTGAATAAAATTGTAGCTTCTTCAGAATATTTTTTGAATGCTGTCGGGTCTTTAAATGGAAACGGAGGAACTGCAACAACAACGCAGGTTTGAAATCCATTCTTTGTATTTAAGTTGAACTTTTGTTTTGAAGCGATAGAGTGCAATAATTCTCCCCACTTTGAATTTACTCCTTCTATTTGAAGACTTATGGTGGGGTATCCGAATCTTGCAGTTATTTCAAGAGGATAAATTCCTTTATTATTCACTATGCAATTAATGTCAAAATATCCAACATATCCTGAGACTGCGAGTTTTTCTTTGAATTTATCGATGGTTGCTTTAACTAATGGGCTGTGTTCACTCCAAAAACATAATGTGCCCATTTCGCCAGTGTTTCCTGATATTGCCAATCTGCCGTTTCTTCTTACAACAACAAAAGTAGAAGGCACTTTAACACAGCCTATATATCCATCATAGTATACTTCTTTTTTATCTTTTTTTCTAATGGAAACATAATTGTTTTTTCTTTCTTCAAGTGAAAAAACTGGCTTGTGTTCATAGATTTTTCCACCAGGAAATAAACTCTTTGTTCTTTTATCTTTTACAATTGTTGAAGAAATATTTATTTTAACCAGCATTTCCTGTATATCTGAAATTAGTTTGAAAGAATTGGTATGATATCTTTTTTGTCCGCCATGTACATCTCCGTCTCCTTTATTCAATTCGTCTAGAAAAGAGAGGATTATAATTTCAGAACCATTTTTGATATTCTCTGGAACGTATTTCTCATGAGAATGTCCAAATTGTTTTAAATAATTGGCTAGTTGAGTGGAATTAAGTTTAAATCCCTTTTTTAGCTGGCAAAAATTAAAGGGAAGATTTCTCAGACAATTGATTATATCTTTATTATGTCTGCTTTTTTTATCTTGAGCTATTTTAATCCCATTTTTAAAACAAGATCCTTCACTTAAATACCATCCCATAAATTTAGCCCATGATTCTATTTTTATTTGTTTTTTGGGATGTACATATTTTCTGCCGTCTTTAAATTCAGGCAGCTCAAAAAATTCTTGAGTTATTCCCTGAAATACTGATGCTTGTGGAATGATAAACTCGCCAGAGTTGTATAATTCTCTCGCTTCATTAACTCTATACTTTATTTTGTTTTTGTAGAAATCTTTTTTTAAGATGTTGAGAGTTCTGTGGTTTGGTGTTAATAATAAGTCAATATATCTATTTTTGAAGTTAATCATTTTTCCTTTATACCTCATCCAGAAAACCTTTAAAGGATATTCCCATACTAGCTCATTGCGGTTTGAATTAAAAGATAAAATTTTATCGTTATAGCTAACTTCAGAAAAAATTTTCCAACCTTTATCTGTTAAAATTTCTGTATCTTCACTATAACATGACGGCCCGATATCCCCAGGAAACATTCTTTTGTGCTCGAAATTTATACAAGCAGGATAAACAAAGTCATTTCCATTAAAGAACGCTCCTATTGCAACTTCTACTCCTGAAGCAAATTTTTGAAGCTGGAAAACTTTTATTTTTTTAGACCACTTCTTTTTGTAGAGTTCGAGAATTTGAATAATATCTTTACCATCTTCTTCTTGTCCAACAAAAGATAATTCTTTTTCGTTTTGTGCTTTTCCACTGGGTTTTATTACATATCTGCCTGGGTTTTCTTTAACAAACTTTATTGCTAAATCAAAGTCTTCAAAATCCCAGTGAGGAAGTATGGTCATTCCGCAATTCTTCATTTCTTCCTGTCCGAAATCTCGGTCCATCTCTAATTTGTCGGTGTAAGATGAGCCTCCCACTACTAATTTATTTTGTTTTCTTAAAGAGTCTGCTGTTTCTCCAAATAAAACATCGTCGAAAATAATAACATCTGCCCATTCTTTCATTTCTTTCCAATCGTCAGTTTTTTCTACGAATCCATCGCAGACATCTTTCTGGTCTTTATCTTGAATGAAATATTTTACTTCATTTCCTTCTTTTTTAACCTGCCAAGCAAGGTCTCCGATATTTCCTTCGTGAGAGACAAAAAGAAATTTTTTGGATTCTGATTTTTGTTCTGGCTTAGATTCTTCTGTCTTCTTTTCTTCTATTTTATGCTCTGTTTTGTTATTTTTTTCCATTATTTTTTACGAAAAATGATTGATAATATAAACTTTACTGATTTTATTGAAACTTAGCGAATTCCACCAGTTTTATACTGGTGGTTTACTAACGTAAACCAATTAGATGGAATTCGCTAATTGCTCAAGAACCACTAGTTGTTCGGTGTCGAAGTTCAAGGCTGATTGCCTCTCACATGCCACCAGTCTTTGACTGGTGGTTCTTGACAAAATCACAAAGTATTTAATGTAATTGAATGTTTGAATTAGTATGAATGTCGCAGAACAAATAAATGAATCTATAGAAACAAAGAAAAAACTTTTAGAACTTTCTAAAGAAATTGAAGAATCTGGAAAAGTTATTGTTGATGCTCTTAAAAATGGAAACAAGATAATGATTTGCGGAAATGGAGGAAGCGCGGCAGACAGCCAGCATTTTGCTGCAGAATTAGCAGGAAGATTTGAGAAAGAAAGGAAAGCTCTGCCTGGAATTTCTTTAACAACAGATACTTCTAACTTAACTGCAGTGGGAAATGACTATGGATTCGATAATGTTTTTGCTAGACAAGTTGAAGCACTTGGAAAAGCAGGAGATGTTCTTGTTGCAATATCTACTTCAGGAAATTCAATAAATGTTTTAAGAGCGGTTGAAAAAGCGTTAAGTTTGGGAATTAAAGTGATTGGATTAACTGGCAGAGATGGTGGAGTGATGAAGAATCTGCAGACTAAAGTAATAGTTCCTGCTCAAAAAACTTCTCGAATTCAAGAATGCCACATTTTAATAATCCATATTTGGTGTGGAATGGTGGATGAAATATGCGATAGCTTATAATTACTTACTAAGTAATTATGTATAGAGGAGTTTGAAAAACCATCAGAAAATAGTCAAACTCCTCATAAGAGTGCTTTGAATATAGATGTAAATAGGGGTTATTCAAAGCCCTCTATAATCACATATTTAGAATTACTTTTTCTATCTCTTTGCTGAATTGTTCTGCTCTCTCCAGAGAGGTCTTTGCTTTAGCGGTTTTTATTTCTTCAGTAGATTCATATTGAAAAATAGAACGCTTTGTCATTTCAAAATCATAATTTTGTAAAATATTGTCTGACAATATTAATGCTTCACTGCTTGCCAATTCATAGCCTTCTATAAGATTATTCTTCAATTTGTTTCTTACAAATGTAATTAAAGCATCTGATGTTACTTTGTGGGCGATTTTATGACTTACTTTGTAACCTAATTTATATAAAAGAGCATTTGCAATATAAAACATAGAGTAATAACTTATTACAACGACCCATAGATTTGAGATACTTTGATTAAATATATTCTTTGCAACCAATAACGATTCTCTGTGATTTCTCAAGTATGTTTCAAATACTATGTTTCTAAATTGTTCTTTTTTTATTAAACCATCTAACAGATATGTTTTAACATTATTTTCTGCTTCCTTAATTCGTTCATCGCTTAACATTGTTCACCAACTCGTAAAATGTTTCTATGTTGTGCAAAATCAAGTTGTTTTTAATTATTTCGTTGCCAACATTGAATTCTTTGCTCTTTAACATTGATATAACTTGTTTTGAAGTGAACTCTTGAAGATGAATGTTTATTGGGGTGATGCTTAGAATGGAATTTATTTCTTTATTTATTTCGTGATTGTCTGTTATTAAGCACAAATCTATGTCTGAGCCTTTCTGATTTGATTTGTTCGCGTATGAACCGAACAAAAGTAGATTGTAAAATGGATTTTTAACTTCTTTAATTCTGTTAAACACTAATTGTATATCTTTGTTCTTGAATAACTCTTCTTTTCTTTTTTCTTCAATTTCAACTATTTTACTGCTGAATTTGTAATTAAATTCACATACTTTGGAATTGCCTTGTCTGGTAATTTTGATTAATTCTTCTTTTTCTAGTTTAATTATTTCTTCATATACTATTCTGTAGTTTATCTTTAGAATTTCTGAAGCTTTCTTAATAGTGAAAGTTTTATCTTTATTTTCCACGAATAGTTTCAGCACAGTTAGATTGTTTTTCATGTTACTTATTTGTAATAGAACTATTATGTTTAAGTAATAGTATATAAATCTTTCTAATGCCCTGCTATAACTTCTAATCCATCTAAATTACTTTTTTAATTTCTTTCAAGAATAAATCAAAGTATTTTGCACTCCCTCGTAATACATATCTAGATATTTCTTGAAAAAATCGTATTCTTTTATTACTTGCATAACTTGGTCAAAAAAGAACTGGTAATCTTTTTGATGGAGAACTTTTCCTTTGATAACTTCTTTTTTCACTTGCAAAGGTAAATCTTGAAATGTTTGAACATCATATTTTTTATTAAGCAATCCTGAAATTTTAATTCTAAAATTAAATCGTTCTCTCTTGTCTCCATCGTAATATATTGCTAAGTCTATATCTGACATTGGAGTTGAATTGTTGTTTGATTGAGAGCCGTATAAAATTATGAATTTAACTTTGTTTTCAACATCCTCTTTCAGTATTTTTTTAACTACTTCTTCCATAAGAGATATCTAAGTGCTACTTGTTTAAATAATTTGTTAATCCCCTTCAATAACTCTTTCCCAATTAATAGTTGTTGTGGATACTTTTTCTT
>CAYHXI010000004.1:25192-29091 GCA_964360565.1 uncultured Methanosarcinales archaeon
TCTTGTTCTTTCTTTGTATAAGAAGTAGTTCCTCCTTGTAGAGTTGTTATTGGAGAGCATTGTTCAGATGCTCTTTTTCCTGAAGCAGTTGTTATCGGTGGAGAGAATCTTAAGCAAACTTCTGTGTAGTCTGCTTTGCTTTGGAAAATTGGAACTATTGTTTTATCTTTGGATGTTAGATCTGCATTGGTTTGTTTTACGCTTTGTCCTGCTTTGACTAATTGTTTGTTGTTGAACAAATTAATCGGTTTAGTATTTGTTTTAAGGATGATGTCGTAAACCATGTCTCGTTCATTCGGATTGTTTAAGTAAAATGTTGTTCTGTAAATGTAGCTGTCTTGCTCTTTCACAGTTATCTTTTCAGATTTATCAACTTGGATGTATGCTCCTGCTTTATATTCTCCACCTGTCTTTTGAACTAAGAATGTTTGTCCTCCTGCGGTTTTGAATTTTTTCTCACACAATTTACTTTTGAAATAACCCATACCGACGACATTATTCGTGAAGTCTTTGTATACTTTTTCTTTCCAGTTGTCTATTTCTTTACTTCTAATTATACTGCTGAAAGCACTCAATCCAGAGAATTGGTCTGAAGCAGAGAGGAGACCGCCGACGAGATTTGACATTCTATCCATAGTTAGTAAACCACTATACCAGTGTTCATACATAGTGTTAGTAAATACCTCTTTGATACGTGGATCATTAGCTCCTAGTTCTTGTCTTAATTGTGCTGCACGAATTGGGGTTAAGCTTATTATTTCTTTTTTATCATTAAATTCTGCTTTAAATATCTCTTTTGTCTTAGAATTTATAACATAAGAGTAATCTGAATCTGATGTTGCACTAGGTAAATAAAGTTTAACTAATTCATCTCCTGTTGAAAAATCCTTTAAACTTCCTCCGGAATAAACTCCAGAACTATCAAAGAACTTTTTTCCATCAGTATCTGTTGTTAAAGTTCCTTGTTTAATTGACTGAGTCAATATGCTGACTGTTTTAGGAGTTTCTTGATTTTCTTTAACAGTTATATCTGCAACTGTTAACGTTCTTCTTCCAGTGTTAGCATCAAAAACATCCTGATGTGTTTCTTTAACTCCATTACCTTTACTATCTATATTTTCTTTCAGCGAAGTAACTCTTATCACTTTTTCATTAAAGCTAAAAGTTGGATTGTTTGGATTTGATTTTATCATTTGTGAGAGAACAGTAACTGCTGTTGATTCAAAATTTCCTTGTTTTGTAGTTCCACCTAATTGTTCTTCAGTATACTTATTTGAGTACATTGGAGTTCCATCTTTTTTGTAGAAATTCACACTGATCTTTTCTTTATCATCAACATTTAAAACATGAAAAAACCCTGCATCGTTTTCGTATAGTTCGCCTTTTGAAACTATTGTGGAGGGGGTTGGTGGTGTTGCGGGTACGACTGGAGGTTGTGCTCCTGCTGCTGGAGGTTGTGCTACTGGGGGTACCTGAACTTTCAAATTTTGATTATCTTCATAGAAATTTACTATTGGAGCATTTTTTATGTCTGGAGAAACTTGACCGATATATATTTTTTGTAATGTTGTTCCTGATGCTTCAACAGCTATCTCTGTGCGTGTTTCTCCAGAAGATCTCAATTTGCTTTCTCTAACAATAGCTTGCGAAAGTGCAGTTTTGGAACTGATGTCAGCTAAAAATTTGTCAAATCCGTTTTGACGTGCTCTATTCAAATCATTTTGTTCTGATTTCTCGTAATTTATATTTGTTCCTGCATTATTTTCAACAATAGTGAATGTTCCTAATTCGATTTTTTTATTACTCGTATCAGTAATAACATATTTTTGTTGTTTTGCATTCCAATTTACATCAAAACGAGTTTGAAAACCATCGCTAAATATATTTCCTCGTTCATTTATTTTTATCGTCACTGGAGGAGTGGTTGGTGCAGATTGTCTTTCGACAGTGTATTTAGAAGATTCGTGAAGCTCATATACTGACCCATCCTCATACGCCACTCTTACTTTACCTTCACCTAATTTACTAAAATCAACAACTTCTTTATTGGTTGGTTTTGTCGCAGAGACTAAAGGAGTATCCGTATTTAAAGGATTGACTTTGTCTCCGATTTTAAGTTGCTTAAGAATAGGTATCGGTCTTTGAACTGATTGAGTTGATTGAATTGTTTCTTCGCCACCTTCTTCGAATGTTACTGTAGCAGATGTTTTGGGCCAAATTCCGAGAAAAGAATTAATATTAACAGTTTTTACCGTTTTTTCTAAGTCATATTCTTTAGTTTGTTCATTATACAGTTTTAATTTATCTCCAGGTTTTAAATCTTGAAAACGAACGTCTTTGGTCTCATATTGAGTTGTAAGACTTGTAAAAGTTATAGGAATATTTTGAGTGGGTCTTTTATAATCGGGAATTCTTCCTTCAGGAGTTAGCAAAGATTCTATCACAGTTCCTTCCATATCTGTTGGAGGAAGAGCACCAGATAATTGTGCTTGAGTGGGAGTATGTTCTTCAGTTAGACTGACTTCGAGTTGTTTGGCTCTTTCAGTGGATAATTCGATTGCATCAGAAAAAAGGACTAACATTCCATCTCTATCTGTTTCATAAGGTATTGGTATGTTTTCGATAGTTCCTGATTTATGAAATTTCATAACTGTTACAGATCTTGTCTTGTCATCTTTACTTGAAACATAATATATTTCTCCTCCTTTAGTAAACCATTTTCCTTGTTGTAATAATGGAGGAGTGTATTGTGTAATACTATACTGTTTAGTATCATCAAGACTCACTGAACTACCTCCTTCGAGAAACACTTGTAATTTACCATTTGCAGTTCTGCCTATTGCAGATATTGTATGTTCGCCAGGGTTAACATCTGCATCACCAACATACTCATCTTTAATTAAAATTATTTTGTCTTTAGGTCGAAGATTGGAAACTGGAATTAGTGGTTGTGTTGCTGGGAGTGATTGTGCTGCTAATCCTGAACCTGCACTTCCTGTTGGTGCCTGTGCTGGAGCTGCAGGTTGTTGTCCTGCAGCCGGTTGTACTTGTGCTGGACTTTGCGCAACTACTCCCACTTTAGTTTGTCCAAATTCAACATGTTTTTGGCCGTTTTTGTATAGAATTATTATTGGAAGGTTGTTTGGAAGAATTAAGGGGGAATCTACTAAGGCTACTTCTAGTTTTGTTACTTGGTTTTTATCTGCAGAAACTCTTATTTCACCAATGGGACTATTTATTTTACTTAAAGAATCAAGTTTAGCTAAAGTGTGAGAAAATGCATTTACTGAGGTTTCATCATTTAAAAGCTGTCTTTCAAAATTTGTTTGAACTGAAATAACTCCTGGACGATAACTTTCTTGATAATTTGTTTCTGGATGTTTTTTGTAATTTATGATAGTTCTTGCTGCAGTATCTTTAGTGAAGGTTATAGTTCCTATGCTAATATCTAATCCTCCATAGCCTGTTCCAACACTTAATAATTCATATTTTCCTTGCTCTTCGCTTGGTTTTATTTTAAAACCCGAGCTCACTCCATTTTCATATAAATAATAACCATCACCCATTGGAGAAATAGAAATTGTTTTTTCCTCCCCCCTCACCATTCCAACTAGCAGAATCATTATTAGTATGATAATCACCGTTTTTTGGGTCATGTTTATGTATTAATAGTAAGTTTTATATATTTGTTTCGCATTTATTGAGTTATGAACGTGAAATCTTTGGCAGATACTAAGGAATTTAAGGTTTTGAAGAAGCAGATAGCTGAAGCTAAAAAAGATCCAGATTTTTTGAAGTTTTTGAAGGCATTTAATGCTTATCATACTCAGTGAAGCTCTTTTTTAAACTTAGCGAATTCCACTAGTTTTATACTAGTGGTTTACTGCGTGAACCAATTA
>CAYHXI010000005.1:0-8154 GCA_964360565.1 uncultured Methanosarcinales archaeon
TTTTTTATTTTTTAACACTAGTTACAGGTTTCACTGGTGCTTTTGGAGCACTAGTTGTTTTAGCTTGAACAGGAGCGGCACTTGTTTTTGGAACAGTTTGCGCTTCTACAACTTTAGTTTTTGCAGGACTTTTCGGAGCTAATTTTGCTTTTTTCTTTCTCAAATGTCTTCTTCGCTTAGCTGCTTTCTTTTGCTTTGTATTTCGAGTGGTAATTCCAAGAACTTGCAATACTTTTTCAACTGCTTCATGAGAGGCTCCTTTTTTAATATCAACAGTTTGTTCTAAAGGTTCTAGATGAATAAGATTGCACTTTCTTCTTCGAGTTTCACCGTCGATAAGAACGAAATTATTATCAATTATTTCTACAACAACACATTTTTTGCCAGCATCTCTGCCTGCGATTTTAACACATATTTGTCCGATTTCCATTTTTAATTCCTCCAGTCTTACAATTTTTTTGATTCGTCGCCGAAATCAACAAGACTAATTTTCAATTCTTTTAATTAAATTTTTCTTTTAAAGAAAAATTTATAATTTTGATTTGATTAATTCTCTAGTGCATTTCGAGCACAAAACGCCGCCGTAAGGCCTTTCCGGACGTCTTTTAGTTTTTGGCGTGCTTCTAATTTCGTAGGGAAGCATTCTAGGAACTCCTTTAAGTTTATCTCCGCATTTACCACACTGAGCTTTAGCTGGATTTCTTCGTCTATAATGAATTTTAACTATTCCTCCAGGAGTTTTTATTTTAACTCTCCTGAAAGTTCTTGACCTGAATCTTCCTCGCACCATGAAAATTGTAGAAAGGGGAGTGGTTTATAAACTTTTCTTAGAAAGAAAAGTTTAATCAAAAGAACCAAATCAAGCCACTTAATACAACATAGAGCAAAATATCTAGAAGAAAAAAAGTTTATTTATTCTTAGTTGAGCACTGGTTCAGAGCCAAACATATTTTCTAATTCGTAATCTAAGGCTTGCTGAAGAAGTTCTGTATCTGATACGTCTTCTTTCGCAAGCTCTAAAAGTTCTTTCATTTCATTTCCATGACATGAGCCAGCTAATCGCATGCTACTTCCACAAGTATTACATCTTGTTTTTGTCTTAGGCAACGAATGCAGCACGTCAGTATAATCTTTTACCACATCAGTTAATTCTGGCGTTTCCACACTTACTCGTTTCATCCATTCTTTTTCAAAACACGTTGTACACATAGAGTCATCATGTTCCATGTGTAAATGGTTTTTTGTTTTCATATTTCACCTCACAGTTTTATTTTTTTCATATCAAAGGACATATTAGTGTTCCACTTCGAATGTCTTTGACTTCATCTTCAGGTTCTAGAAATCCTATTTTAGAAGAACTTGCCAGAACCCTTAGATTTTGTTTTTGGGCTCTAGCAATCACACAAATTTATGTGTAATTTTTAGAGTAAAGTCTGCGTACAAGCAATTTGACAAATTCACTGATTGCATTGATGATTGCAGATTCATGATTTGTCAAAAGATGCGCATATTTATAAATCTTTTGACACATAAAATTCTTTATGGAATCATGCCAAATAAATTTAGGGAACGAGAAAATAGTTTATGATGAAAAATTCGCAAACTCTTTCGAGAATAAAGTAAAAGAAACTATAGAAAAATTTGATTTAGTGAATAAAGATGACAAACTTCTTCTAGCAGTCAGCGGAGGGAAAGACAGTACTGTAATGGTTTACATAATGAAAAAATTAGGATACCAATTTGAATGTGTTACAGTCGATGCACACATTGGATGCTATACTGAAGAAAATCTAAGAAACATAAGACAAATGTGTACTGCTCATAATGTAAAACTTCACGAGATAGAATTCAGAAAAGAAGTTGGCGCATCGCTATGTTTCATAAGAGATACTTTGCAGGCGAACGGCCATGATTTAAAATCATGCACGGTTTGTGGAGTGATAAGACGATATCTATTAAATAGAAAATCTAGAGAATTAGGCGCAACAAAATTAGTGTTGGGACACAATATGGACGACGAAGCGCAAGGAATTCTAATGAATCTTCTAAAAAATAAAGTGCATCTTTGCGCAAGAAGCGGACCGATGAATGGAGTGATAAAAGATTCAAGATTTGTTGCAAGAATAAAACCTCTTTATTTGACGTCAGAGAAAGATGTAATAAAATATAGCAAAATGATGAATTTTCCAGTGCACTACGGCAAATGCCCATGCTCAACTGAAGGATTTCGAAATTCAATAAAAGATTTTCTTAACGAGCTCGAGGATAGAATTATTGAGGTTAAAAAGAATATAGTTATGACTTTTTTAGAAAAATTACCTGGGCTTAGAGAAAAATACAAATCAAATGACCTCCCTTCACTCTGCGAAAAATGCGGAGAAGCTTCTCTCGATAAACTTTGCAGAGTATGTAGTTTGTTAGATGAATTCAAGGCAGCGCTTTCAGAGCCTCAACTTCAGAGTTCGACAGAAACCTCCACGTTCCTCGAACAACATTCTTTAATTCAAGAGGTCCAAATCTAATTCTTTTCAAAAACAAAACTTTGTAGCCCAAACTCTTGAAAATTTCTTTAACAATATATTTTCTTCCTTCATGAATAGTTATCGTAAGTTTTTTTGAAGTGATAAAATTAACTTTTTTAATGTCTACTGGTTTGTCGTCTATGACTACTCCTTTCTTTAAATTATCTATATCTTTGAATGCTTTGTCTAACTCAACTGAGTATTCTTTCTGAATTTCGAATCTCGGATGAGTGAGCTTGTTTGCTATTTCTCCATCGTTTGTTAAAAGCAGCAATCCTTCAGCATCTTTATCCAACCTTCCAACAGGAAAAACACGCTCTTGTACTTTTACTAAATCTAGAACTGTTTTCATACCGTGCTCTTCAGAAACAGTTGTAACATAATATCTTGGTTTGTTGAGCATTATATATACTTTTTTTTCGAGCTGAATGGGTCGTCCATTAATTCTTATGTCGTCGCTTTCTGTTGCTTTGTCCCCTAATTTTATTTGAACTCCATTAACTTTAACACATCCTCTTCGTATCAATTCCTCACAATCTCTTCTAGATGCAATTCCTGCGGAGGCCATGATTTTCTGTACACGGGACTTTTCTTCTACTTGTTCCATTTGATAAAAGTCACAGTCAACCTTTATATACTTTTACACTATTTTGAATTCATGCTTGATATTATTTTTCCTAACGAAAACGAAAAAGAATTCTTAGAGACAGCTAGAAGCCTGGGATATAATCAGCTAATTTTTGTTTATACTGATGCTAAGAAAGTTAGGAAAACAGAAAATTCTTTTTCTGCACTTTTAGTTGATGAGAATAAAGTCAAGCAGTACAAAGGCAAAGCAGATTTTATCATTGTCAAAGCTCACGAAGATATCAATAGACACTCAATAGAAAAAATGAAGCCAGATATAATGTTTGGTTTTGAAGAATCTGAGAGAACAGATACGATGCATCAGCGTTATTCAGGACTGAATAATGTATTATGTGAGTTGGTATTTAGAAACAAAGTTCGCGTCGTTTTTTCTTTTAATTCAATCTTAAATTCTTCTGGAGCGCAACGTGCAGTTATCTTCGGAAGAATGATGCAAAACATTTCTTTGTGCAGAAAATATAAAGTCAAAACTTTAGTTGGAAGCTTTGCAAAACAAACTTCTGAGATGAGAAGTGCAAAAGATTTGCAGAGTTTGTTTATTACTCTAGGAATGCATCCGAAAGAAGCGAAGGAAGCGATGGAAATTTAGTTTTGGTATTTTTCTACCAAATATTGGTATTTTTCTACCAGAAAGTTTATAAATAAATGGTGTCTTTCTACCATAAGATGACTACACGACACGTACATTTGGCTAAAATAAGAGAGCATTTAAGAGAATTGAGAGATGCCATAGCTCAAGGGATTGAAGAAAGCCCAGCAACAATAGGATTTCATACTTCTGCGTGCTCTATAGACTTTTTGGAGCTTTACTTACATAAAAAAAATAAACTAGAAATTGGAGCTCAAATAAAACATGAGTGGTTCAAAAGACCCAAAAAAGAACAAAGAATAATTCCTCTTTTTGAAAGAAAATTAAAAATTGATTTTCCAAATAAAGAAAGAGTAGTAGATCTGATTTATTCATTAGAAGAAAAAAGAAACAAACTAATTTATGGTAGTTCTACTAAATTAGAAATAGAACAAGTTCTGCATGTTTTTGAAAATTTGAAAGAATTATTTATTAAAATGCTAAAAGAAGAGGGTGAAGAAATTGAAGAGTGAAACTTCTTCTGCAATATCATACTGTTATGACATGTTAAGCTTTGTATTTCTGAATAAAGAAATAGCTGAAAAGACCAAAGCAATATATTTATTTGGATCTTCTGTACGAGGAGAATTAACTAAAGATAGTGATATCGACCTCTTTTTTGATTGTGATAGACAAGATGAAGAATTAGTGAAAAAATTGACAGAATCAGGCATAGTTAAATTTGAACAATCTAAAGATTTTGAAAAGTGGAAGTTTCTAAAATTCAAATATCCTTTTTCTGTACAATCTGGTAATTTAAAAGAATGGGAATTGAAAACTAGTATAGCAAGCGAAGGTTTTTTGTTATACAGCAAAAAAAGAATACTTGAAGAAGGAGAAAGAAAAGTGGTTTTTGTAATAAAACATCCTGCCAAAAAAAAGGAATATATACGAATAAAGAGAATTTTATTTGGAAGAACAGAAGAGCACTATAAAGGGAAAGGTTTGATACAATCAATGAACGGATTACAACTCAGCTCAAACGTTTTTATAATACCTAAAGATGAACAATCTAAAATAAAAGAGTTGTTAACAAAAGAAAAGATAGATTTTTCAATGAGAGAGACTATAATGCTGGAATCGTGATTTTGCAAGTTAACTTTATATATTTATAAGCATTATTTGGCTTATATATAGTAATATTACCAAAAGAGGGGAATGAATTGATAGGAAAGAGACAAATAATCTTACTTTTTGTAGTTCTTTTGATAGTTGGAAGTTTAAGTGTTGAAAGTGTGGAAGCAGTTACCCATAAAAAAATAGGTGGTTGGCTTGGTGACGTAGCGCATGGTGCTGGAGATCTTTTAGGTGGCGCACTTGATAGTATTAAAGAATGTTTAGGTCTTTGTCCTAGTAAAGATTGTGACTCTCCTGTCAATTTTGTGTCAATTGAGAAAAAATTAGAGGATGATAAAAATTATCAAGTCCGTAAAATTAAAGGCAACGTTTGCTATAGAGCTAGTAGCACAGATTCATCTCTTCCAGAACTTTTTGACATTACATATGAGTTGAAAAGCAATGATAATATAATTAAATCTTCTAAAACTCCTGTTTTTACAGTAAATAATGATTGTAAAAAGAAATGCCAAGATTTTGAAATTGATACTGGAGATAATTTACTAAAGAAACTAACTGACGTTGCGGTGTATCCTGTGGCAAACAAAGTTTCTATAACTTCATTTAATGTTCACCACTATACTTATCATCTAGGATCTTCATTAGGAACGGTTGAAACATCCAAAACTGAAGAGATTCAACAACCTATATCTAATACTGCAAAATCTCAATATACTTTTACAGGACCTATACTTATTTACACAACAGGTACTCTTGATGATTTTAATACTCTTTCAAATAAATTAAAAGGTAGCAGAAATGTTGAAATAGAAATTAAGAGTAAATTAGACCCGACATTCTCAATAAATGGAAATGTTCTCTCCAAATATAGTCAATTATGGATTCTCAATAATGCTGATGTGGATATTTCACAAGCTAAAGCAGCAATAAAAGAGTTTTATAACAATGGAGGGGGATTATTTATCTCATCTCATGATGGTTTTGTAACGAAATTTACAGCTGGAATTAAAAAAGTAGCAATGGATTTTTCATGGGAAAAATTTACTAATACCAATATTGATCAAAATACAAATTATGCAAAAAACATAGCTGAGTTTATCGAATCCAATCCTTATGAGAACAAAATTCTTTGCGAACATCGAGGAGGAAAATGGACAGGTTCATCATGCTGCGGACTTCCAGATAAAGACGGCAAAGATTGGTATTACAACGACCCTTCAGGAAGTTTAGAAGGAGTTGAAACTGTTGGAGGATGTTGGAATAATGCTTTTGTGGCATCTGGAACGAATCCATCTGAAACAGTAAAAGATGCTCAAGGAATTGAACAAACAAAAACTCTGAAACAAATAATTAATGTTGATGGAGAGTTTAACTATTGCAAAAATTTACCCCCTTCATTTCAACAACCTTCTATAGAACTTATCTTTCCGAAAGGAGGAGAGAATTTAAGAAATGGAGAAAAGTATAGAATACTTTGGAAATCAACTGGAGTAGATAAAACAGTGAATATTTATCTAAGTGATTATTTAATTGCAACCGCTCCAAATATAGGATATTATGATTGGGATCCTGGCAGTGTGCGTGGCGAAGTTTATGAATTCTATCCTGGAAGAATTTCTATTTCCAGTGGGGGAATTAAAGTCACCTCAGAAATATTTAACACTTTAAGTAAAACTTCATCTATTTCATCTATGCCAAGCACTCCTTCCAACATAAATACTGCTCTGCCAATCCAAGATAAATTTTATTCATTCAACTTAAAACCAGTTTCAACTTGCGGAAAAATAACTGCAGGAACTAAAAATTACAACTGCAAATACACTGGAGAATTTGATAATGGAGTAAATAATAAAGATTACGTTAACCTCCTTAAAAAAACAACAAGATGGGAAATAAACGATGCTTTAAAAGCAGTCCAAGGACACGATAAGGATTTGCCAGAAGGATGTTGCCCCACAAATAAATGTTTTAAAGGCAAAGAAGAATGCACAAGCAAAGATGAATTATTTAAACATCCGATTACTAAAGAATTTTTCAGCTGCAATCCAGGAGAAACTCAAGAATGGAGCAAATTAATTCTTAAATCAACTCCAGAAGATGAAAGTGTTGTAGGAGAAAAAGAGTATTACTGTAAATCTCAAAGTCAGTGTTTGCTTGAAAAAACAAAATGTATTAATTCAGGACAATATTCTGAAGACAAATACTGCAATACTGGAGAGTGGACTTCGAGAACTAAACTTTTAACAAATAAATTACTGAATCAAGCAGGAAATAATGATTTTGAGTTAGTCTGCGGGAAATCAAGCGAAATATTAAATGAAGCTTCAGGAGACTACTTTGGAAAATTAGGAGGAAAAGACATAACGAACAGTGCATGTATTTTAAATTCAAAAGATAAAGTTCTTTTTGGAACAACTATTAATTTACCAATAAATCATAAATTTTCTCCGTTAACTGCAATAACATCGAGAGACGCATGCGATACTGTTAATTCAGAGTCTCTGCAGTTTGAGAAATGCACTCCAACTAAATCGGTTGAAAACAACTTAAAAATATTTTACAATCCACAAGTAAATTCAATAATATTTTCTCCAGAAGATTTAGCGATAAATAATGATGATAAATTCAGCACAATAATAAAATCTGATTTTGATTCTATAGTGTCTATGATAAATTTAAATTCTCTGGCTGAAGAAGAATACAAGAAATATGAACCTGTTAAAAGAATAAAATATTTTGAGACAATATTTTATCAGAAAAAAGAAGGAAAAAGAATATTTGGAGTAGTAGAAACAAAAGACACCTGCCAAATGTCATCATGCAAAGATTTTTTCATGGCAATAAAATATACAGATACTCTACACCCTTTAGTGGATGGATATTGTACAGAAATAAAAGATAGAATTCACAAATCAACAAACTACGGCTCAGAATGCATAACACAAGGAAAAAATTCAGTGATTATACTACTCAAAGTTCAATCTGAGGACGAACAAGATATGATAAAGGTGTGGAAAGACTTAACTGACAAATTGAGATTAACATGAACAAAAAAGCCCAAATAACAATATTCATAATTTTAGGAATATTTCTGCTACTTATAGCCACATTAGTGATTTATTTTGTCTACTCCCAAACAAAAATAGACCTAAAAGAATTTCCAAAAGATGTATTAGATAATGTTCAAAAGCTTGCAACAAGTTGTTTAGAACAAAGTGCGAACAACGCAATAGCTTTGCTAGCAAAACAAGGTGGAGTAATTTATACAGACCAAGGAGG
>CAYHXI010000005.1:8254-18994 GCA_964360565.1 uncultured Methanosarcinales archaeon
GATTTGATAACTTGTCTAAATATCCCTCAGCTGCAAAACCAAGGAATATCTCTAGAAATTCAACCAAAAATAACTGCTACAATAACAGATAAAGATGTTTTAATGACAACCACAGAAATAAATCTTAAAGCACAAGACGGCACAACCGCAAAAATACAAAACATCCGAGCAAGAGCGCCTGTAAATCTTAAAGAACTTCACACTAAAATAACTAGAACAATTGATGCTGAAGTGTTTAATATGAAAAACAATCCATCAAAAAATCCTGGAGTAAATACAAAGAAAGCAGGAGAAAATACAATTGTAACAGTTCTACAAGATAAAACATTATTTCAATTTGCAATACCTAATAGAAGGCCTGCTCTAGAATATATTCCAGACCAAGAAATTTGCGAGGGCTCAACAATAAATTATTTGAATAATCAAATACAAATAACTCCTCCTTCAACAATTCCTGAAGGAAAGATATGTAATTCAGCGAATATACCTCTCGTAGCAGTAGACCCAGACGATGATTCCACAACATTTGACGTTTCACTCCCTACAGGACAGACATTTCCAATAACACTAACTCAAGAGGCATATCTTAAAGCAACAGTAAAAGACCAATTTGGATTAGAAGATTATCAAACCATTAATTTCAAACTAAAATGAAAAAAATAATATTATCAATCTCAATTGTGCTCTTGCTAGTTTTAATTCTAAACTTAGCAATTGCACAGCAAGTACAAACTCCAGGATTCTGCTGCTGCACACCAACAACAGGAACTTTTTCACAAACAAACTGTCCTCAAGGACAAAGAGAACTGCCTGCAGATATATCTACTAATTGCGAAAGTGAATGCAAAATTTCTTCAGAGCCAACATGCGACAGTCCAGGATATACTCCTAAAATTCCTCAAATATCATCAATAACCCCAGTTAGAGGAGAACATAAACTATCATTGAATTTCGTGCTAGATTGTCAAGATAAGTCAACAAAATTGATTTTGAAAAGATGCGAAAAAACAGATGCAGACTGCACCCCAACAAAAATAGCAGAATTTTCACCTTCAACAGAATATACTGATGATGTAAAATTTGGAGTAAACTACAAATACGTTCTTGACTCAGAATATTCTGGGGTTATTAAATCCTCACAGCCAGCTTTTGGCAACGCAGGTCAAGTAGAATGCTTCAAAAAAACAGACAGCAATCCATTTTGCATTTTTGAATCCACATATGGCGAAGGAGAAATAAAAAATTATTTAACTCAAAACACAGACTATGATTTCTCTAATGAGAATTATAATTCTGCATTCAACTGCGATGCATCAAACAAGAAAATACTCATAACTTCTTGTACAGATAAAACTTGCCAGATAAAAACAACAAATAATGGTCCAACTGCAAATTGTGCTGAAAAATCAGTTTGCAATTTAGGAGCGAATCCATTTGGACTATTTTACGGCAAAACTATCTGTGAACAAAAAGAAGGATGTTATTATGACAAATCTTCAACACTAATCAACAAATGCTACTCCTGCCCTGAAAATACTCAAAAACAATGCTACGATTACAAAAGCAAAGATGCATGCCAAAGTGCAAGATGCGGACCATCAACATGCCAATGGAAAGATATCTATCCTAGCATAGGAACAGGAGTTTGTGCAGATACAACAAAATACAACTGCGAGAACTGCGACAAAACAGAAAATAATGAAGAGGCTCTTAAAATATTTAATTCAATATTTGATGTTTGCACTAAAGAGAAATCAAATGCTCTTGAAATAATAACTACTGATTCAAAAACAACAAAAAAATGTTTGTTTGACTCAGGCAAATCGAAGAGCTGTGAAAAAGTAACATGCAAAGATTATAAAAATTCAGAAAATTGCGGAACTACAGAAATAAAACTTAAAGATACCAATGAAGTTGACTCAAAAAGCCAAGACTATTGTAGCGTGGGAGTGTGCGAATTCTCAGGAGGCAAATGCTTCAAAAATGCAGATGGAAAAGAAGATGCCTCAGGAAACAGAAAAGACTGCACAGGAACTAATGAAGAAACAAATAATTGTGAAAAAGATTTCTTCCCCCCAGAAACTATACTGGTTGCAACAAAAATTAAAGGAACAATAACTGACACTATTTACATAAACATAAAAGACAAAAAAGAAAAAACAGCAGAACAAGAAATCGCAAACGGAAAGCCAGGATATACAACTTATTTGTGTTTCACTGATACGTCTGGAGAAGGGTGTGACAAAGCATCAGAATTCTCTATCTCAACAACAGCTTCAAAACTATTGATAGATAACGGAAAAGTAACTGAAGGAGCGAAAAATGGCAAAGAATTGGCTAGCCTTACTGAAGGAATACGCTCTTTGAAATATTTCACTAAAGACCCTTACAAAAATTTAGAATTAATTAAACAAATAAGCATAGAAACATGCTCCAACTGTCAAGGACCCAAAGCAAAAAATTTAGAAGTAATAAATGCACAAGAATATTCTGGAAATTTCTACACTAAATTAAACAGGCCTGAAATAAAAATAGAATTTACAACTACTGCAAAAATAACATTTGCACAAATATCTGACAACAAAAATAAATGGAATTATGATTTATCGCCCGCACAAACATTTGCAAATGTATTCACAATAAACCTTCCTTCAGGAACTATTCTCAAAGAAGGAACATACACTTTCGAATTAAAAGCACAAAATCAACAAAAACTAAACTCAGATAATGCAGAAAGATTGAACATAATTGTAGACAACAAAAGTCCAGGTTTAGCGATAACTCCTAGAGATATGACTTCTATTGCTGCAAAAGATACCACGGTTGAAATTAAATTAAGTGAAAATGAAATTGGAAAAATTAATTCTGCAACTTTAGACAAAGAAATTCCAGTATCAGAATATGCTGCACTGCGAGAACAAGAAAACATACTTAATAAATTCTCAACAGAATTCGCCAACAGATTTAGCACTAAATTCACAGACTTAAAAGAAGGAAAATACAAAATAACAGCAAATGCCCAAGATATTGCGGGAAATACAGTTAGCAATACATCAACATTTTTTGTATCTGGAAAAGAAAATAAAATACTATTAACTACCCCCATATTTGGAACATCACAAACAACTCCATTTAATATAGAAATTCACACAACTAAAAAATCAGACTGCAAATACACGACAAATCCTGATTTGACTGTATCAGATTTTGATGCCATAGTCTCTTCTTTTGCAACACAAGACAAATATACACACACAGTAAACAATTTTGATGAGATCACTATATTTAACGAGCAAAATTCGTTGAAAGTTTTCTGCCAAGGAGAAGACAAGAAAACAATAACTGAACAAGAATTTATATTGATGCTAGACTACACTCCTCCAGAAATACTCAAAGCAGAACCATTGCAAAATACGCTAATTGCTCCCACAAGATCTGTTGGAGGAGAAGACTTATACACTACAAACTTAAGTATACTTTTAGACGAACCTGGATTCTGTTGGTATACTAAAAAAACTGGAGGAACAAAAATAGACGAATCGAATTTCTTTGAATACGAATTAGTTCCTAAAAAAACACTAACAACTGAAGTAAATATGAGTGAAGTTGGAGAATACGATTTTGAAATATCTTGCAAAAACAGTGCAGGATTACGAGCAAAAAACAATCCAAAAACAGTTAAAATAGAAGTAAACAAAAATCTCCCTCTAGAAATAACTTCAACAACTCAAAATAACTTTAAAACAAAAGATATAACTCTCTCCATAAAAACAAATAAGATAGCAAGATGCACATACAAAGAAACTCCAACTGGAAATCAGATTTCATTCCAGAAAGAGTTAGCAACAAAACACGAAAGAAAATTACTTGACATAAAAAAATTAGGAGAATTGCAGTACTACGTTACTTGCATCACTCCATTAAATGAAAAAGCAGAAAAAACAATAACAACATTTGTTGATAATACTCCTCCTGAGCAAGTTAAAGTACAAATATTTTCAGACAGCACAGAAGAACCATTTGTAGTATGGCAAACAGATAAAATAAGAGTGAGCTTTTCTGCAGTTGATTTAGAAACAGGAATAAAAGGATTTTATTACAAAATAGAGTCTGCTGGAAAAACAATCTCTGACTGGACATTCACGAGCTGGTCAAGCGGAGAAGAATTCTACATTACCACAACTAATGCAGGAGACAATATAAGATTACTTAATAATGCAGAGTATACAATAAAAGCAAAAGCAGTAAACAACTTCGACTTAAACAGTACAGAAGCATCAAACAAAACAAAAGTGGACATATTAAGAAAACCTCAACTCTGCCAAAACAATCAACAAGACCAAGGTGAATTAGGAATAGATTGCGGAGGATTATGCAAACCATGCCCAGAAGAAACATTCTGCACAAAAGATGTAGACTGCTCAACAGGCTCTTGCGTAAATAGCAAATGCAAAATTCAATCATGCAATAACGGAAACTTCGACAAAGACACAGAAACAGATAAAGACTGCGGAAACAAATGCACAAAAAAATGCGACATAGCACAAAAATGTGTATCCAACACAGACTGTACTTCTCAATCATGCAAATTAAGCAAATGCGTTGCTCCAACGCCTTGCAAAGGAACGGACATAAAATGCGGAGGAGACTGTACTGATAAATGTGAAATTGACAAAGGATGCCTTTCAGATAAAGACTGTGAATCTAATTTATTCTGCTCTCCAACAAAAATATGCAAAAAATCTTCAGATAAAGATAAAGACGGAGTGCCTGATCCAATAGATAAATGTCCAGATACACCTGCATTCTCACAAGACAAAGTAAAAAAAGATGGCGCAACAGCAGGATGTACAAAAGAACAATTAGATGATTTATTAGAGCCTCCAAAACCCACTCCAACTAAAACAACAAGCCCATCCCCCACTAAAACAACATCTCCAACTGTAAGTCCTTCTCCAGGAAAAACTCCAACTCAAAAACCAACCACTCCTAAATCAACTCCAACAACCGAAACAGGAAAACCCTGGTTGAAATATGGATTGATTGTGTTAATCCTTGCAGCACTAGGCTATGGAGCATTCTATTCATATCAAATGTTTGCAAAAAAACCAGAAGAACCCCCAGATGATTTCTCAGGATTAGGACCACTGCCAAAACAAATAGAGATGCCTAAATTCGAAACAGAAAGAAAACAAAACATTCCATTCAGCAGACCAATGCAACCTATACGAAAACCGATCTTGCATCACAAACCAAAAATAATAATTCCAAAAAAAGAAGAATTCATTCCACTAGAATTACTTAAAGAAAGAGTAAAAGGCAGAGAGAAAAAGGATGTATTTGAAAAACTCAAGAAATATCAGCCAAAGAAAGAACCTAAATTAGAACACGAAGAAGTGAAAACAGATGCATTTGAAAAATTAAGAAAATACAAGAAGAAAGATAAACTTTAGGCTTTTAGCAATTAGTTGTTAACATTTAGCCAATCACCAATTACAGTCACACTAAAATGAATAACAAAGCCCAATTATTAAGCCAAGTATTTGTATTTATGCTAGCTGCAGTAACATTAGTGATGATACTGTTATTCGGCTACAAATATATAGATTCATTTATGGAGCAGCAAGAACAAATAGAATTAATACAATTTAGAGATACACTTGTTGACGGAGTTAACTCAATAAGAACAAGATATGGAAGCGTAGATAAATTAACTCTATCAATTCCTTCAGAATATAATGAATTATGTTTTGTTGCTTCAGAGCAACCCCCCAACTCAAAATTACAGGATGATAGACCACTTCTTTACAATTTATGGAGTGCAGATAATAATCAAACAGTATTTTTGCTTCCATTGCAAGAGCTGAACATAAAACTAGAAAATTTACAAGTTGACAATAATTATTTCTGCATTCCAACACAAACAAAGCTTGACTTAAGATTAGAATCATTCGGCAAAAAAGTAAAAATTTCTCTATGGGAGTGAACATGAATCACAAAGGAATAGAATTACAATTTCATTGGATATTTATCATGGTGGCTGGAGCGCTAATACTTACTTTTTTTACCACAATTGCAAATAAACAATACAACATAGCTGTACAAAAATCAGAATATCAATTAGTCAACAATCTTGAAACTTTATTCAGCGTAGCGCTAAAAACACCAAACACTGTTAATGAATTGAGAGTTTCTTCTCCAATAGAATTTAAATGTACAGAATACGGATGCAAATATAAAGTTGAAAATGCAGAGCTGCCGTTCTACAACAAACTAATTTTTTCAGCACAAAAACAAGAAGGAGACTTAAAATTATGGACTCTTGATTTTGAAAAACCATTTAGAGTTGCGACAATACTTTTAATCTCCAGCTCAGAAACGAAATATTATTTAGTTTACTCTGATGAAACTGAAGCAGATAAATTAATGTCTAGAATTCCTCAAGGAATGAATGTTGAAAAAATACAAAAAGGAAACGAACAAAATATCCCTTACTCTGGAGAAAAACAAACAAGATTTGTTTATTATTTGACACAGCGAGAACAAATTCACAATTCATTCAATGAAAAAAATGTCGATGCGGTCGAACTCAGTCAAGGAATAGTTACTTTTTACGATGAAGATTCAACTAGCACATCATCATATTCTCAAGACGATGCTTCCATCTTTGCAGCGATATTTTCGGCAAATAAAGAAATGTATGAATACCAAATGAAAAAACTGTTTAAAAGAACTGCAGATGTCGCTGAAGTGTACAAAAAAAGAACTGAAAATCTGCTCACTTCAACATGCCTTTACAATTCAGCAGAAATTCAAAAAGTAATAGATATCACAACCCCTCAAGAAATAAATCAATTTTCACAACTTAGCACTCAAGCTTCAATACTAAAAACAGAAAATGAACGAATAATAAACCAAGGCTGTCCGGAGATATACTGATGAGCAAAGCCCAAGTAAAAATGTTCGAAAACATAGGAGTGCTTGTTGTATTTTTCTTTCTATTAGGGATAGGAATAGTTTTTTATTCTAATTACCAAAGCCAATCTTTGGCGGTTGAACAAAAAAAGCTACTTGAACTAAGATCACTTCAATTAGCTGAGCAAATGTACAATCTTCCTGAGTTAGACTGCCACTACGGAAGCGTTAGAATAGCGAGTTGTATAGATTCAATGAAATTGGGAATATTTCAAACGTTGATTAACAATAAGAAAGAAAATTATTTTGATTTATTCGCAAACTCTAAAATAAGTATAAAAGAAATTCATCCTCGAGAAAAAACAGAAATACTGCTTTACGAAGAAAAACCTCTAGAAAAAACAGTCTCTCGAGTTTACAAAATTCCCGTAATAATATTTGATGCAACAAAACAAGATGAACACTGCGCAGGACAACTCGGCAAATGTTCGTTAGCAATATTGGATGTAACCTACTATGAACAACGTTAAAGCCCAAAGCGAAATAATGGGATTAGCAATAATAATGATTTTGATAGCCATGGGAATATTATTTGCAATAGTATTTTTCACAGGAAGCTCAGACAAAGGTTTTACTCAAATAGCTGAGCAGGAATTAGTTTCTAACACGCTAAACTCAATACTTCAAACAACAACAGAGTGTGAAGGACAAACTGTTGAATTGTTAATAAAAGACTGCGAAGGAGGGAATCAGTTCTCCTGCGGAGCAACAGGCTCAAGCTGTGATTATGTGAAAACTGAAATCAAAACCATGCTGACAAAAGTTTTAGGAGCTCAAAATAGAGATTATTACTTCCAAATAACAGGTTCACAAGAATTAATTGAAAAATTCGGCAGCAAATGCATTGGAGAACAATCAACAACAACCTCTCCAATAGTGTTTTATGGAGGAAGTTTAAGTGCAAAACTAGATTTGTGTAGATAGTATCAATTTAGAAAAAAAGAGGTAAAATGGAAAAAATTAGTTTAAAAGTCAATGAAATGACAGTTACTTATGGAAAGTTCAAGATTTCAAATATTTCTTTTGAGTTGAAAAATGGGGATATAATGGGTTTAGTTGGAAGATCAGGCTCCGGAAAATCGACTTTAATAAAAGCAATAATAGGAATAAAATCTTCCTCAGGAAAAGTATTAACTACTATTGACGAAAAAAAGGGTTCACTATCAAAAATTCTCGGATACGCCCCTCAAGAAAACGCTCTTTTTCCATTTCTAACATTAGAAGAAAACCTTCAAGTATTTGGAAAACTTTACAAAATGAAAAAGAATGAAATTCTAGAACAGAGTAAAGAATTATTAAAAAGATTAGATTTAGAAAAACACAAAAAGAAAAGAATAACAGAATTATCTGGAGGAATGCAAAAAAGAGCAGATTTAGCTGTTACTTTGTTGCACTCTCCCCAAGTAATTGTTCTAGATGAACCATTCAATGGCTTAGATATTTCTCTTCAGAAATTTATCTGGGACTTTTTGAAAGAACTTGCAAGAAATGGAAGAATCACCATCATATACGCTAATGAACCCGCCAAAAGCTACAAAACCAACTAATAAAAGTAGAACTAATTCAAAGCTTAACCTCTTTAGCATTCATCATTATTAAAACGAACTGATATATATATATATATATATATCTAGTTTCTGAAATACACTTTGGAGGAGATATTTTTGTTTGTCTGAGTTGCTGTCATTTTTTAATTAGATTATACTCTAACTAAAATGTTAATTTAATTAGATTATAATCCAATTAAAAGAAAGATTTATATATAAGATGTTTCTTACTTAATTTATGTCAGAATTATTAGAAACTTTGATACGCTTAAATCCATGGTGGAGCAATAAGCCTTTCGAAACTGGATTAGCTAGGCCAAAGTATTTTGAAAAAATAAAGAAATACTTAGAAACAAAAGAAATTGTAGTTCTTACTGGAGTTAGAAGAGGCGGTAAAACAACATTATTATTTCAGATAATAAACTATTTGATAAATGAGAGAAAAGTTAATTCTAAGAATATATTGTTTGTTAACTTTGATGATGCTGGTTTTATAAATATTGAAAATCCAATCCAATCAATTATGAAGACTTTCACTCAAGAGATCAGTGATGCGCCTTCTTATATAATTTTTGATGAAATACAAAATGTTACTGGCTGGGAGAGATGGGCTAAAACAGTCTATGATGAAAAAAAACACAATATTGTACTTTCCGGTTCATCTGCGCACATTATTGACAGTAAATTAGCAACTTTAATTAGCGGAAGATATTTGCAAGTAACAGTATTTCCTCTAGATTTTCAAGAATTTTTATATTTCAACAATCTTGAAAGTCTAAAAAATAAAATAGAGGCATTAACTAATAAAAATAAAATTTTATCTCTGCTAAAAAAATACATTGTTGAAGGAGGATTTCCTAAAGTAACCCTGCAAAAAGATGAAGCTCTTAAAAATGAACAATTGAAAAATTATTATGACAGTATTCTTTACAAAGATATTATTTCATTGCACAATATAAGAAACACAAAAAGCATTCAGGAGCTCATTTATTTTCTTTGCTCTAATGTGGCAAATCTTTATTCGTATAAAGGACTAAGCGATTTACTTAAAATAGATTTTACAACTCTAAAAGAATACATTTCTTATATTGAAGAATCTAGAATTTTATTCAGTAATTCAATCTTTAGTTACTCTCTTAAAACACAAAGCCGCAACAACAAAAAAATATATTGCATAGATAATGGACTAAGAAATGCGGTTAGTTTTGTATTTTCTAAAGATGAAGGAAAACTCGCAGAAAATTTAGTGTTTACTGAACTTAAAAGAAGAGGTAAAGACAGTTATTACTGGCAAAATAAAGGAGAGGTTGATTTTGTAATAAAGAATAAAAACCAAACATTGACTGCAATAAACGTAACATATTCAGATAATGTCGACGAAAGAGAAATAAACTCATTACTGGAATTTAAATCAGCATTCAAAAAAACATCAGAACTTATACTTCTAACAAAAGACACAGAAAAGAAAGAAAAAGGAATACAATTTATTCCATTATGGAAATGGTTGCTGTTTCAATAGTTTCAGTTACGTTTTTATATCTGTCTAACTTAATGAGGGATTATGGACAAAAAAGCGGCGCCTTTAATCGTTATTTTTTTAATAATACTTGTAGCTTCGCTGATACTTTTCTATACTGCTCCTGTTGAAGAGAGTTTTTCTGAAAATCCAAAAGATTGGGTAAAAGAAAATACAATAGATGTAAGAGAAGCCACACAAGCAAAAGGAACTTTTGAGTATGAAAGACAAAAATTACAAACCAAAGAAGGATTGATTGGATTATTTTTTGATTTGGTGTTAAATGGAGAATTATTAGAGAAAAGCAATGACAAAATCAAGATAACTCCTGTTTTAAATCCATCAGATGGAGCGATAGATTTCTTCGCGTTGGTGAAAGAAGAGAACAATAAATTAATGCTCTATCTGTTCGTTGACGAAGATTGGAGACAGAAAAGCAATGGAAAACTAAATCTAGTTTACGGAGACATACAGGACAAAGAGTCAATGATTGAAAGAAAATTCAATTTCTTAAATGCTAAAAATGGAGTTTACATAGATAAATTTGAAGGTGAATGGTTGAAAGAACCAGATACGTATAGATTGTTTGTTGGAGAAATAACAAAAGAACAAATAAAGAATTCACAATACAATTTTAGTACTTATGTTGTTTTGACTTAATTCATTGATATAACGCCGAACTTTAATAACGTTCTATAAATA
>CAYHXI010000005.1:19094-28866 GCA_964360565.1 uncultured Methanosarcinales archaeon
ATAGTAAAGTTCGGCGAATATATTGAAGGACAAACTAAGAACGAATCTAATGTCCTTCAATATACTTCTTTAATCACACTAATTCTGTCTTCACTTCTTATACTTCTCTCCCACAAATGCCAGAAGACTTTCTGCATCCAATAAATCCATTCACTGTCTTTTATTAAGTAGAATATGAATGTTTTTTTAGCTAACTCTTGTTTTCTATAATACTGAGGGCCGAATACCTCCTTCAATGACAAAATATTCTCGTCTATAATCATCGCCCTCAAAGGTTGAGTGCAGTGTCTTATTTCTATTGCGTCCCAGCCAAATCTTTGATTTATTGATGAAATTTTTTCTGCAACATTCTTTGATGTTATATCTATTTTTGTAAGTATTTTTATGTTGACTTTCTTTTTAGCTAACTCTTCTAAAATTTTGTAAGTGTTAAGTTCAAGCTCTACCCAGGAAAGATTGCCTGAAAAGAACAGCACTTGTTTTTTTACATTGGCCAAAATTTCACTTATTTTAACTTCGTCATGCTTTGGAACCTCTTTTTCTTCAAGAAAAGCCTTTCTTTTATCTTTATCAACAAACTGATAAATATCCAACGGAGAAAAATCTTCTTTTTTTCTGCCGGCCAAAATTTCTTGAAGCAGTTTTTCTTGATAAGCACTTCCTTTCGCGCTTTCAAGAGAACGCCAAAACACAACTTTTAAAGCTCCTCTCGAACCCTCTCTAAAAGTTCTGACATCAATTAATCCTGTTTCTTTGGAGATTGTTTCTATATATCTATCTGCAGTTCGCCAATTCTTTTTGAGAAAAAAAGCTACTTCTTGAACTGTCCTAGGCTTTAATCTTACAAAATCAGTTATTTTGTTAGTTAATTCTTTTGTTAGCATCGTACAACACTATGTCTATTTTAATGTCAATAATTGTAATATAAAGTACAACACTTTATAAACATTATGAAAAAACACGTGATTATCGGCGGTCCTTGCACAGGAAAAACATCAACAATAAACGAACTGGCAAAATTAGGACACTCAGTTATCGATGAATCTGCCCGACAAATAATTTCTGAAGAACAACAAAAATTCAAAGGAATTCTGCCATGGATAAATCTCTCTGAATTCCAAAGAAAAGTTCTTTCTAGACAAATCTACCTTGAAAACTTAGTTGAATCTGAAGAAATTTTTCTTGACAGAGGAATTCTCGACGGCATAGCTTACTGCAGGCTTGAAGGACAACAGCCAATTCCTGAAATGATTGATTTGATGCAGACTCACAGATATGATACTATCTTTCTCTTAGACCCTTTACCATTTTATCTAAACGATGGGCAAAGAAAAGAAAGTCCTGCACAAGCAAAGAAAATACATGATGCCATTTCACAAGTATACAAAGAAGCAGGATACAAACTGATTAAAGTTCCAGTTCTATCTCCTGAAGAAAGAGCGAGATATATTGTAAATAAAACTTTGGAGGAAGGGAAATGAAAGAAGAAAAACTAAGTTTGGATGAACTTATTATTTTAGGAGAAGAATTTCACAGACTGAACAAATGGAGAGTGCAAGATAGCGACAAAGGTGAGGAAGTATTTGTCACGAAAAAAATAAATGGAGTTTACATGACTCTGGGGGCATATGATATTTACCGAGAATATGGGGTGGGAAGATATAGTATATATTTGGAGTCTGTCGGTGTCGATAATAAAAAAAGGGATGTGGTTGAATTGGCAGAATATCATGTAGGAGGATATATGATCAGAGGTAAAGATTCCGAAAATTTTGGAAAATTAAGCGAATTGCACTCCTTGATAAGAGAAAATGCATATGCCTTAAGTAAAAAAGAGGACAGAAAAAAAGAACAAGACAATTTAGCTAGAGAACGTGCTAAAAAAGAAAGAAAAAATCAAGCAGTTGAAACTGCAAGAAGATTAATAAAAAAATAAATCACAACGAGGTGAAACAATATGGGCGGATGTTATAGCGGAAGCTACAGCTACTCTGATTATTCAGAGCCAAAAAGAGAACCAGCAAAACCAGCATGGCAGACAACAATGCAAAAGAGTGTGAAGAAATTCTTCAAAGAGAATGATGTGTCTGAATTAGTTATTGCACACAATTCTTTCTTTGGAACAAACAAAGCAGGATTCATTGATGTCCTGTTAAAAGACAGAGGAGTTTCTGAAGCTCCAAAAGAATTTCCAGAAATAGAATACGAAGTGAAATTCTCAATAACTCCTTTGCCATCTGCAAAAGGAACTAAAGAACCTTCAGTACAGCAATATTTGAATGCATTTAATTTTCCTGCGACAAATACTGCGAGATTCTTGAAAGATCCAATAGACAGCATTGCAGAGGGAACGAATCATTTCTTTGGAGAAGATGGAGATGAAAAATTAGTTGTAATAGAAAAAGGAGGCAAAAACTACATCAAAGAAAAAAGTCAGCCTCTCGAATTGAAAACAGATGTTCAATTTGGACAAATAGTTATGAAAAGAACTGAAAGCAGACATTCTGCAACAATGGAAGAAATCTTGAGCAAAGTGGCTGAAGTGCAGAAAACGAATGGCGTGTATCAAGGCAACATAAGAAAAGAAAAAGGAGACATATTTGTTCTAGACACAAACGACGGAAGAATTTATTCTTTCACAGTAACTCGGGCACATCTTAGTGGAGATTCAAGCAAAATTCAAAGACAGCTCGAAATGGAATACGCTGGACACGTCCCTGGTTTTTCAGCATTTGTTGAAAACGATGAAGAACAAATAGTTTCAGGAATGGTAGACTTAGCCAAATATGTTGCTGTACTTTACAACAACGCGCCTGTAGCAAACGGATGGAAAATGCAGCTTGAACTTACAAATCAAAGAAAATATGATTTTGTAAGAGAAAAAGGAAAAAAAGAATTCTCTTCTGAAGAGAAAATAACTCTTCCTGATTTAATGCTGGATGATGCTGAAGTAAAGAGGATAAGGCGCGCAAAATGAACAATCTATTTTTTGTTTCTGGACCGCACGGAGGCGGAAAAACAACTCTGCTCGATAAATTAAGTCGAGCAGATTCCAGAATTTTAATTCCTGAATTAGAAACAACAACTCCAAAATTTCATACAGAACCTTTAGAAAGAATGATATTAAAGATTTGTCAGAGACCTATAGAAAATTATGAAACTTTAGAAATAGCGGAGAAAAATCCAGATAAAATAATTATTGGAAATAGATGTATTTATGATGCTCAAGTATACACAAAAGCTTATTTTAAGATAGGATGGATAACTGAAAAAGACAGATATGATTTAGAAACACTTAATAAAACAATTCATCTTGCATTTCCAGAAAGGTTAAGAAATCCAAAAGCAATAGTTCTAAACCCTCCATTTGACGTTGTTAAACAAAGATTAGAGGGTAGATGGATGAAAAAAGAGAAAAAATGGAATGAAGACAATTTAGATTATTTGAGAGCCGCATGCGAAGAGTATGAAGTTTATCGGGAGAATCCAAATGTGCTTTATCTGGAGGATAATGGGGATGTTGAAAGAGTGTTAGAATGGCTAAGTGATAGTTTTCAGTTGCACGAACAAAACATTTAAATATAACCTAAATAATGGTTATGTTATGCTAGCAGAATTAGTGAGAAGAGAACCAGACGCAAGAAAAATTTTTGGAAAGAAAGAAATAGGAATAATTCTAAAACAAATGGATGGAATTTCTTTAACTCAATCGGAAAAAAATAGATTAAGCAGAGATATAAGGCCTAAACTAAGATTTATTAAAAAGATTTCAAGAGCACAAGATGAATTTGAACTTAAAAAAAGTGAAGGGGTTAAGAAATTAATCGATAGAGCAGTAAAATTAATTCTCGAAGATAAACTTAAATACAAAATTAAAGCAATACTTTTATTCGGTTCAAGAGTAAATGGTATTGTAACTCCTCGCTCAGATATTGATATCTGCGTAATATTTACTGAGATAAATTTAACAGAAGCTACAAAATTTAGAATAAGAATTTTGGGAGATTTTTCTGAGAAGGTGGATATACAAGTCTTCAATGTTCTTCCTCAAAAGATAAAGCGGGAGATTGCTCGAAAGCATAAAATTTTATATAGAACGAAGAATTATGATAATATAGAATTTAATATTCGACACTTGAAAGATGATGATTATTTTATTAGGACGAAAAAATATTTTGGTGAAAGAAAAAAATGAATAAAAGAGTAAATGAAAAAATTGAAGAAATAGAGCAATACTTGGCAGAATTAATAGATATCTTTCCGGAAACTCTTCAAGAATACAAGAGAAATAAATTAGTCAAGGCAGCATGCGAGAGATATGTTGAAAAAATAATGGAAGCAGTAACTGATTTGTCATTCATACTTATTTCCATTAAAA
Source organism: uncultured Methanosarcinales archaeon (assembly GCA_964360565.1). GTDB lineage: Archaea > Nanobdellota > Nanobdellia > Woesearchaeales > ARS49 > CAYHXI01. The sequence goes on from CAYHXI010000005.1 coordinate 23,473, forward strand.
AACTAGAATTACCTCAAGACGATATAGATTCATTTAGAATATTATTTGACAATAAAATAATTAATAAATCTCTATATGCTAAGTTGAAAGCTGCAAAAGGAATGAGAAATGTTATTGCGCATCAATATGGCTCAGTGAATGATGAAATAGTATTCGACTCAATAAAAGATGAATTGGAAGAGGATGTTAGAACTTTCTTGAGAGAACTGAAAAAACTCAATGATTCGGCCATTTAGTATAACTTGTTGACCAATGTTCTAATAAAGCCAAACTGTAATCCATGCCTGTTTGAAGCACTCCAATTCCTGCAGATGTTCCCAAGCCAGCTAAGAACCCTAGAGGTCCTCCAACAGCGGTGCCTCCACCAATAGCAGCTGCTTTCAAAGCTTGAGCACCAACTCCAGTGGCAAAACTTGCTCCGTAGAAAGTCCAAGAAGCGGTTGAAGCTAAGAAATGAGTTCCAGAATAACAAAATCCTTCAATATCTTGAGGCTCTATGCTGATGCAGTCAACATTTTTGGTACGACTTTCAATCAAACTTTTTAAATCCAAAGTAAACATAGTTTCCAAAGCACCTAATTTTACTGAGGAGCATTCCTTAACGGCAAAATCTATTTTGTTTTCTTCAACAGAATGTTTATTTACTAAAAATATTTCTTTTCCAATAACTCTTTCTTCAACAGCTTCATTTCTTCCGCATTTACATTTTTGAGTTGTAACTTTCAAATTAGTCTTGCAAGGACTAGCTAGGAAAAATCTTTGCTGAATGTCCCCGTCTTTATTTAACGCAACATAATATTTGTTGACATCCTCATTTAATCCTGGCAAAGCTTGTCCAGTTATTAACGCTTCGTTGTAAGGTTTTTTGAAACCAATCGAGTTAACTCCTATTGGGGCGAATTTGTCGTTCATGCTGTCTTCTTTTGCTAAACCAATTGCGATTGGGAGAACTAACAAATTAAGAGCTGATTTTTGTGTGAATGGTTTAATGTTGGCTGGAACGTCTTTTATTCTTTCCATAAATGAATTTCTAGCAACAGCAAGATTAGAATCTTTCAATATTAAATCAGCTATTTGTTCAAGTTCTTTATCTTTTCCAAGACTTTTTGCTAAATCATCTAGATCTTTTTCACTAAATATTGCTTTAAGATATTCAGGTTTCGCATACTTCAAAACACTTTCCGCATCAGCGAAAATTTTTATATACCTTTCTGGACTGATTATTTTTATTAATCCTTTTTCACCAACTTCAACTCCAGATTTTATAATCGCGCTTGTTCTTTTAGCTAAAAATTCAATAGGCCATTTTATTACTCTTCCAGTGGTGGCTGCAACTTTGTATGCTAATGCAACTCCACTTCCTTTTGAAGCCAAAGAAGCAGCTTTTCCTAATTTTGAATCTTTCAAAAGCTCAGTTCCTTTTTTAACTACAGTTCCTCCTGATTTTAAAGCAAATCCTCCAACAGGAATTAAAATATCAAATGCAGCAATTGTAGATAAAGAAACTTCAGCTGCATCCAACTGCCACGCTTCCTCTTCACCAAAAGGAAACGCTTCATAATAAACAACATAATTCGGGTCTCCATATGCACTAATCCAGTTTAATGGAGAAAGATAACCTAAAGAACCTATGCTACTTCTTTCACCAATAGTATCAATCTTTTGCGGAAGTTCAAAATCTTTAACTTGGCAGTTTACTTCAGTGTCTTTTTTTTCACAAGATACACAACTTCCTCCATACAAAACTCCTTGACATTTTCCCAACTCTTTTGAAGCAACTGCTCCTGGACAATTATTTTCATCATAAACAAACTTTCCATCTTTAGTTGAAGCAACAACATTAGTTGCACAAACCAAAGCGCTTAAAGAATCATGAACTTTCTGCTGCTCTAAATTTAATTCTCCTTTATACGGAACAAAAGGTGTGTTTGTATCATTAATCCATCTCTTTATTCCTTTCCCTCCCCAAAATTGAGTGTTAGCATAGTCGTATAAAGGAACTCCAACTATTGTAACTAGAACTATCAGCGACAAAATCATGTAAATAATTTGTTTTATTACCATTTTAAAATTGAGGCCAGATTTCTTGAGTGAATTTGCCAGATTTGTAAGCAAACCAAATTCCGAAAATAATTAGGAATGCGACTATTATAAATCCAATTATGTAGTCCCAATGCAAATCTGCTTTTTTGTTGACTAAAATATTTTTTAATCGATTATTTTGAAGCATGCTCTACCTCCGTCTCCTTCATCAAAAGGTTTTACAACATTATCATACTCTGTTAAAACTAAACGATTAATTGAATCTGGAACATCCTCTTCTCCAACAAAAGGCAAAACGTTCTTGACACTATAATACCATTGAGAAGCTTTGTGAGTGTTCACTCTCTCAAAAACAACAGCGTATTGTTTACCTGGAGAAATTTCATAGCTGTAATACGGCTCCACATCATAATTTTGGTCTCCAACTAAAAATTCGTAAATACTTCTATCTTTAAAATAAGGATGAGGAGTTGCCTTAAGCCAAGGAGTAAATGAAGTTACTTGCTTCTCTTTCATATCTTTACCGAAAGTAATATCCGAACACAAAACACAAAATTTTGGAGGACCCCATTTTTGTAAAAATCCTATATTCCAATTTGGAATCAAATCCTTTGCAAATGATTGTTTTTTTTGTTCATACTCCCCTTTTCTTAAATTAAATACTGGAAGGTCAAACAAATTATACCACTCATCAAACATACCTAGTTTGCCGTGGACGACTTTATCCCAGCAAGAAGACATTTCTTTGGCTATTATTTTGTTTGTTATAAGTTCTGTTAATTGGTCTTTATTTGAAGGGTTGTTAAAATGAGCGGTTAATTCTTTGTAATCAGGATTGTTCTTCAGCTCTGCTATTTTAGATAATTCTTGTCTAGCTAACAAAGATTGAGAAGCAATAAGTTTTTGGTCTATGTTTACTATGTTTGCTTTACACTGAGGAGGAATACGTTCAACACCACCAAATCTTGAAAGACTACCTAGAAGAATGGAGAGTTCGCAGGTAGATTTTGAGCCTGCTTCAGTTCCAGATTTAACGAAGAGAGGAAAAATCATAGTGAGAATAACAGCCAATCCTATGAGCGAGAGAACTATGAGTCCTAACTGTTCTATAGACATAGCCCCTTTTTTGTTCATAATAAAGAAAATAAAGAAAAAGAATATATAAATTTATGTACTTATTAAGCACAACACTTTTGTCCAGGGCAATCTGTCCATCCACCTAATGGAGCTGTTTTTGGCGCTTCATTAGCTGCACATTCAGAAGCACAGTAGCCTTTTTGAACTGAACAAATTCTCGCTTTTGCTTGTTCTTCTGCAGTATTTACTCCTTCTCCAAAAAATCTTATCTTTCCAGTAAATATTCCAACTAGAACTATTAACACTATCACTGCAATTGCAGCAATAATTATTGTGTTTAGCGTTATCTCCGCTCCTTTTTTGTTGTTTTTCATCATATGCACCTCTGAGTTTTTTCAACGAAGAGGTTACTGAAATTGTTCAGCTATACCTCTTAATGGTTGATAAGGATAGTTTAATGGTTTTTGTATATAAAGTTTGCTGTGGTTTTAAGATAATATTTCCCAGTGTCCTCCTTTATCTGGGCCTACTCTTCTCAAAAATCCTTTTTGTTTTAATTTTTCTAAATATTCTTTTATAGTCTCTTCAGATAATTCCAATTTTTTAGCGATTTCTTTTCTAGATATAACTGAATTTTCTTTAACTAATCTGAGTATTTTTTGTTCCAACTCGGTTGGTTTCTGGGGGGTTTTCTGGGGGGTTTTCTGGGGGGTCAGTTGTCTTTGGAATACTGCTGTGAAAAAATAATCAGACTTGAATTCAGGAGGAGGTAAGTCAGCATATTTCATTGCTTTTCTCATTCGTTCAATTCCTGAGCCGACTTTTTCAACTAAGCTTACATTTTTTAATAAACTAAACAAAAGCGGATTTCTAGTGACACTTTTCTTTCCGAAGTCTTCTTTTTTAATTGCAGAAACTAACCCTCCTGGATTGCTTATCTCCACTCTATCATCAAAAATATCAATTTGAACATTTGCTCCTTTTTCATTATAATCTCTGTGAGCTATTGCATTAACTACAGCTTCTCTAAGAGCTTCTTCAGGTATTTCTAATATTTCTTCTCTTGGGCCTGTAGTTTCTATTTTGTATTCTAACCTTAAATTTCTAAGTAAAAATGACATAGTATTATCATAATTCGATAAAATATCTTCTTTGAAATCTTTTTTGTCTAAAATTTTGTATTTATTATTTCCTTTATACAATACACAAGTAATTATTGCTTGTCTAAAAAATTTCTCAATATTTCTGCAGAAAAATAAAACTCCAGCATTATTTAATTTTTTGACATTATTTAGAACTCCTAAATTTCTTAGAATATCAATATCTGGAATGATTTTGCTAATTTTTGCTCTTTGTAAAAATATCTCAAACTTTGAACTGTCAAAATCTCCTTTTAAGATAAATTTATCATTTGTTGCTTCATCGAACAATATTTTACCTTCTCTGTTGAAGAATTCTCTGATTTCTTCAGTAGATAATTTTTGAGAATTACTGCCCTGCCTAAGAAAAAACCCTGCGGAACTTCTATGGGGTTTATTAACTCCTTCAACAACATTAACTATTAGTGTATTGTTGAATGTTTCAATTTCAATATTTACTGGAGGATCACAGTTTCTTGCAATGTCTTGAATTTCTGACTTAAGTTTGTTTGTTATTTTTACTCCTTTAATTTCTCCAGCATCGTTAACTCCTATGATTATTTTTCCACCTTCTGAATTAGCAAATGCAACTATTTCTTTTGCAAGGTTTTTAGAGTCAAAACTTTCTTTAAACTCTACTTTTAATCCTTCGCCTTGCTTTAACACAAAATCTAGTTCTTTTTCATTCATTTTATTACTTATTCTCAGGAAGTTTCACCAGGTCAACGAATTTTCTGTCAGATAAAAATGTTTCAACTTTCAATTCCTCTAATATGTAGTGCACTTCTGGATTCTTCACTCCGTACTTTTGTTCTATATTTTCTAGAAAGACTTCCAGTTCTTTCATGTCGCTAAAAATCACATCAACTATGAAATCGTAGCCGTTGTTGATTTTGTAGAGAGAGTTCACATTAAAATGTTTCATCAAGTGCTCTTTTAATTCTTCTTTTTTAGTGTTACCTTTCTTTATGAATATTTTCGCTCTAGATGGAAACCCCATTTCATTAAAATCTAAAATAGCAGAATATTTCTTTATCTTAGTGCCGTTGTGCAATTTTAATCTATCATAAATTGTTGATATCGGAACGTTAAGCATTCGCGATACTTCAGTTAATGATGTTCTTGCATCTTCTCT
>CAYHXI010000006.1:0-28778 GCA_964360565.1 uncultured Methanosarcinales archaeon
ACCACAATCCCAACTTTCCCAGCAACTCTTCCTTCGCTTTTTATTCTTTAGAATTTTCTTCCAAAATCACTTCGACTTTGCAGTTGAATTGTTTTTCCTCTCTAACAACTTCCTGCTAAACACATCAAAATCAGACTCTATCTTTTGGGTTTTATTGAATTGTTCATATTCTTTGAGCGCTTTTTCTTCGGCTTGCTTAAAGGATATTTTGCCTTTTCCTTCCAATACTTTAAACTCGTTAAATTCTAAAAATTTATTTAAACTATCTGCCAAATCAGTCATTTTCATAATCGTTCTGTTTTCAATGATTCTTTCAATATAGTCAAAAAAGCTGGAGACTGTTCTTTCAAGTTGCCTAATCTCTTTCTCAATAAGATAATTCTTCGCGATTATTACGTCTGATTTCAATATTCTATCTTTTGGAGCATTTTTCCACGTTGTTAAACCCATATATTTCTTTTTAGCATCTGCTTTTTCATAGATAATCTCGGCAGCAGTTTGTCCAGTTATTGCATAATGAAACTTATTTTGAACTGTTGCATAGAATTCTTTAGTGATTTCTGATTGAGGGTCATAATCAACACTACATTCTGCAAAAATGTCTGTTATTTTCTGATAAATTCTTCTTTCACTTGCTCTTATTGAGCGGACTCTTTCTAATAATTCATCAAAATAGTCTTTTCCAAAGTATTTTCCGTTTTTAAGTCGCTCATCATCCATAGCAAATCCTTTAATAATGTACTCTTTGAGCACTTTTGTCGCCCAAGTCCTAAATCGTGTGGCTTGTTTAGAATTAACTCTGTATCCTACTGAAATGATGGCATCGAGATTATAAAATTCTGTTTCTCTCTCAACTTCTCTAGCTCCTTCTTTTTGAACTATTCGAAATTTTCGAATAGTTGAAGATTCATTTAATTCTCCTGATTTAAATATCTCCTTCAGATGATAATTGATAGTGTTAATCTCAACACCAAACAATTCCGCCATTCTTTTTTGAGTAAGCCAAACAGTTTCTTGGTGTAAAAACGCCTCTACTTTCACATTTCCATCTGGAGAGCTATAAATTAAGAAATTAGTAACTTCCTCTTTTGGCATTAATTCTTTTGACATTTTTAGTATCCTCACCAATAATGAAGTATTAAATCATTTCCTCTTTATAAGCTTCACGCGAGGATGTCCAGTGAAGTGACTTTTCACTTCACCACAATCGCAACTTTTCCGGGCATTGATTGTTTGGCTTTTTGTTCTTTAGAATTTTCTTCTAAAATTATTTCAACTTCGCAGTTAAATTGTTTTTCAATTTCTTTTTTAGATTCTTCAAGAGTTTTTAATTCATTTTCTCTTTTTAAAAACTCTAGAAGTCCATGCTGAGCGGCTCTTGGAATTATTTTCTGCACTTCTTGCCCGTATCTCTTTAATTCCGTGCTCATTACTGCCTTCATTATTTCTTTGATGTCGCGAGTTTTCTCTAACTGTACTTTCAAAATATCATAAAGGGAGTATTTCCATTTCTCAGCAACAAATAAAGAAATTTCAGCTGGCTTTTCTATTTTTGCTAATTTTAAAACATTATTTACATCTGAGATTATGGATTGAACTAGTTTTTCAGCAATTTCAAGCTCAGGCTTTATTTTCTTCAAATCAACAGACGGCCATTTCTCCAGCGAAATAAAATTTTTGTTTCCTAATTTGCTCCACAGTTCTTCTGCAGTATGCGGAGCAAAGGGAGATAACGTTTTCAGCAAATCTTCATATCCTTCTTTTGTTGGATTGTCTGAAAGATAGTCGGCGTACTGCATAAGTTGTATTATTGCCATGTTAAATTTGAAGTTTTCAAATAATTCGGTGTACTTTTTTATCGCGCTGTTTCTTTTGTGAGAATCTTTTTCAGTTTCTTTTGCAAATTTTTGTTCAGATATTCTTTCAACTTTTTGCAGGAATCTAGAGCTTCCTTCTACCCCCGTATCAGTCCATTCCATGTCTGATTCTGGGCTGGCGACAGACATCAGAAATACTCTTGCAGTGTCTATTCCATATTTTTGCGAAATATCAGTTTGATAAACAATGTTGCCAAAACTTTTGCTCATTTTGTGGCCGTCTTTGTAAACAATTCCTTGATTGAATAATTTTGTAAATGGCTCGTCGAATTTTAGCATGCCGAAATCTCTCAAAGCTTTGGTCCAGAAGCGGGAGTAAATTAAATGTCCGACTGCGTGTTCTATTCCTCCAATGTATTGGTCTACTGGCATCCAGTAATCTACTGCTTTTTTGTCGAACGCTTCTTTTTCGTTTGTTGGAGAACAATATCTTAAGAAATACCATGATGAATCTACAAATCCTCCCATTGTGTCTGTTTCTCTTTTTGCACTGCTTTTGCATTTTGGGCATTTTGTTTCAACCCAGTCTTTAACATGATTTAATGGATTTCCTTCTTTTGAGAAATCGACTTTATCTGGCAGAAGAACAGGTAATTCTTTCTCTTGCACAGGAACTGTTCCGCATTTGTTGCAATAAACTATCGGAATTGGCGTTCCCCAATAACGTTGACGAGAAATGAGCCAGTCTCGGAGTTTGTATTGGGTTGTTTTACTTCCTAATTTTTTACTTTCTAACCAACTTCTTATTTTTGGAATGGCTTCTTCGCTGGTTAACCCATTGAATTGGTCTGAATTGTAAAGTATTCCATATCCTTCAAATGCTTTGTCTTCTTTCCATTCATTTCCATCTTTTGGTTTTAATACTTTTACAAGTGGAATATTGTATTTTTTTGCAAATTCATAATCTCTTTGGTCGTGAGCATCTGCCATGACTATTCCAGTTCCATAATCCATGAGGACAAAATTCGCTAGATATATTGGAATTTCTTTTCCATTTGCAGGATTAATTGCGTATTTTTCTGTAAAAAATCCTTCTTTTGAAAGATCTGTTTTGTCATCTCTGATGCTGACTTTTTTGATAAACTCTAATGCTTGTTTTTCATTTTTAGTTCCTTTAACAAACTCTAACGCTTTAGGATGTTCTGGAGCTATCACTAAAAAAGTAACGCTGAATATTGTATCGATTCTTGTTGTGAATATTTCAAGGTGTTCTTTGCTATCTTTTAATTTGAATTTAGCAAGTGTTCCTTCACTCTTCCCAATCCAGTTTTTTTGCAGAGTTTTTATTCTATCGCTCCATTCTAATTTATCTATTCCAGTTAGTAATTCATCAGCATAATCTGTGATTTTCAAAAACCACTGCTCGAGTTCTTTCTTTTCAACTTCAGTTTCTTCATGCCTCCAGCATTTGCCGTCGACAACTTCTTCATTCGCTAAAACTGAGTTGCATGCTGGGCACCAATTAACTGGCGCTTTTTTTCTGTAAACTAATCCTTTCTCTAAAAACTTCAAGAAGAAGTATTGGTTCCATCGATAGTATTTTGGCTCGTGAGTTGATATTGTTCTATCCCAATCGTAGCTGCTTCCTAAAGCAATCTGATATTTTTTTATTTCTTTAATTGCATTTTCAGTATACTCTCTAGGATTAATTTTCTGCTTTTTTGCTGCATTTTCAGCAGGCAGTCCGAAAGAGTCATATCCCATAGGATAAAGAACATTGTATCCATTCATTCTTTTGAATCTGGCAATAGCATCTCCTATTGTATAATTCCTAACGTGACCCATGTGAAGAAATGATGCAGATGGATAAGGAAACATTTCTAGACAATAAAATTTTTTCTTTTTAGAATTCTCACTAACGGCAAATATTTTAGATTCCTGCCATTTCTTCTGCCACTTTTCTTCTATTGATTTAAAATCAGTCATCAAGACGCATAAATTGTTTTGTTTTAAAAAAGTTGCGATGCAAAAATCACTCCAAGCAAACCTTTATAAACCACTCCGCAATTCAAGTAGTAAAGCCCGAGTATGAAAGCGTTTTAGGGTTCATACCTAACGCACTATTGTTGCGTTTCATATAATTTGCGTTTGGTATGTTCGCCGAATTTAACTATTATTATAGAATTTTAAATTCGGCGTAATATTGAAGTCTTTCACTTCTCGAGTTATTACTAAAATGGTCGAACCACAAGCACAGCAAGAACCTATGAAGCATTTAATTAGGATTGCAAATACAGATATTAATGGAAACAAACCAGTTATGTATGCTTTAAAAAAGATTAAAGGTGTAGGTATTAATTTTGCCAGTGCTGCTATTAGAATTTTAAAATTAAATCCTGTACAAAAAATAGGATTAATGACTGATGCTGAAATTAAATCCATTGAAGAAGTTGTTAGAAATCCTCAAAAGTTTCATATTCCAACTTGGCTTTACAACAGACAAAATGATTTAGAGACTGGAAATAACATGCACTTACTGGGAACAGAATTAATGCTTGCTCACGAAGGAGATATAAAATTGATGAAAAAAATAAAGTGCTACAAAGGAGTGCGTCACATTCTAGGTCAGCCAGTTAGAGGACAAAGAACTAGAGGTAATTTCAGAAAGAATAAAGGAAAAGTTAAATTAGGTGTTTACAAGTCTGCAATAAAGAAAGAACCTAAGAAAGAGGATAAGAAGAAGTAAATGGGAGATATTAAACGATTACGAAAAAAATTCAAAAAGCCTGGGCATCCTTGGCAGAAAGCAAGAATTGAAGAAGAAAAAAAATTAATGTTAGATCATGGTTTCAAAAACAAAAGAGAAATTTGGAAATTAAGCACGACTTTGAAAACATTTTCGAACCAAGCAAAAAAATTGATTGCTGCTACTGGAAAAAATACTGAAAAAGAAAAAAGTCAATTAATGCAGAAGCTTAATAGATTAGGCTTGGTTAAAGAAGGTGCAAAGTTGGATGATGTTCTTGCTTTAACTTTTAATGATATCCTTGGTAGAAGGCTTCAAACAATAATTCACAAAAAAGGATTTTCGCGAAGTCCAAAGCAGGCAAGACAATTTATCACTCATGAACATGTTAAGATAGGCGCAAAAACTGTAAGTTCGCCATCATACTTAGTATCAATATTAGAAGAGAATTCAATAGTTATAGATAATGTATCTTCTCTTTCAAATGTAGAGCATCCAGAAAGAGTTGCTATTGTGAAAAAACAGAAAGCAACTATAGCAAGAGAACACAACGATTACAGAAGACGTGATAACAAGAGGCACAGAAAATATGAAAAGAAATGATGATATAAGATGGGGAGTGGCGCACATATATGCTTCATACAACGATACTATTATTCATATTACAGATCTAACTGGAGCAGAAACAATATCTATCGCTAGCGGTGGAATGGTTGTTAAGAGTGACAGAATGGAAAGTTCTCCAACTGCTGCAATGATGGCTGCTAAAAGAGCTGCCGAAACTGCTCTTGAAAAAGGCGTTCAAGGAGTTCATGTTCGTTTTAGAGCTCCTGGAGGACAAAACGGTCCTACAAATCCAGGTCCTGGAGCGCAGGCAGCAATAAGAGCTTTGTCCAGAATGGGTTTGCGAATAGGTTCGATGGAAGATGTTACTCCAATTCCTCATGGAGGCTGTAAAAAGAAAGGTGGAAAGCGAGGTAGAAGAGTATGACTAGTTTAGAATTATTTTCAAAAGATAAGAAGAGCGGAAGAACAGTTGTTTTAGTTAAAGACTCGAATGCAGGATTTGCAAATGCATTGAGAAGATTAATGCTAGACAGTGTTCCAACAATGGCGATAGAAGATGTTGAAATGAGGAAAAATTCATCTGCTCTTTATGATGAAATAATTGCTCATAGACTTGGTTTAGTTCCTTTAACAACTGATTTGAAAGATTATGTGCTTCCTCAAAAATGCAAGTGTGAAGGTAAAGGTTGTGCAAGATGCAGTGTATCATTGACGCTAAAAGCAAAAGGCCCAGGTTACGTTTACGCTTCAGAATTAAAAAGCAAAGACCCTGCAGTAAAGCCAGTTTTTCCAGAATTAATTATTGCAAAGCTTTTGAAAGATCAAGAGTTGGAATTAGAAGCAACTGCAGTTTTAGGCCAGGGAAAAAATCATGTAAAATGGAGTCCAGGATTAGTCTGGCATACAAATAAACCAAATATCACAGTTAACAATAACAGTTCAAAACTAGCTGGCGCAAAAGACAAGTATCCTCCGCAAGTATTTAAGGATGGAAAAATAGACAAGCAAACAATACTAGATTTAAATCTAGTTGATGCTGTTGAAGGAATAGAAGACGATGTAGTTAAGGTTGAGTATGATCCAACGCAGTTTTTGATTTTCATAGAACCTTGGGGTCAATTATCTGCCAAGGAAATGCTTGCTGCTGCGCTCGACCTCTTTGAGGAAGGACTCAAAGACCTCGACGAGAAACTCAGCAAGTAAATACTGCAAACGACAAACTACTAACCACAGACTACCAACTAATCGCGGAGGTGGCAGAGCCTGGTCAAATGCGCTAGATTGAGGGTCTAGTTCCTTAGTGGATGCGAGGGTTCGAATCCCTTCCTCCGCATGATACAGTCGCAATCCAAATTTGTCGTGGGATTGAAGCAAAGCTGAAATCCCACTGGAGGATTTTGATTGACCTTTTTTGAAAAGGTCAGTGGGAATCCCTTCCTCCGCATAAACTTTTCTTAAAAAGAAAAGTTTAATCAAAAGAAATAAATTTGCGAATTCGTGCTCTGTGCACTCATTCAGCAAATTTATAATAACTAACAAAAATACAATAAGTAGAAAACAAAAAAAGCAACTCACTCTTAAATTCACAGAGTGAGCTTGCGAACTCGTGAATTTAAAATGAAAAGAACCGGTCCGTCAAACGAAGACTTGCAACAGCTTATTTTAGAGCTGAGAAAAGAATCAACAATTCAGCAAGTTGGAATATGGAAAAGATTAGCTGAAGAGCTATCTCGCCCTGCAAGGCAGAAAAGAGTAGTTAATCTTTCAAAACTTACTAGAGTAACTCAAGCAAATGAAACTGTTTTAGTTCCTGGAAAAGTTCTCGGCTCAGGAAATTTAGCACACAGTTTAACTATTGCTGCCCAATCATTTTCAGGTTCTGCTAGAGAAGATGTAGAAAAATTAAAAGGAAAATGTTTAACAATTAGAGAATTAGTTAAGCAGAATCCTAAAGGAAAAAATGTGAGGATTATCGGATGAAAGAAATAAATGTAGATGCAACAAATGCAATTGTAGGAAGACTTGGGACTTATGTGGCAAAGCAAGCTTTGCTAGGCAGAAAAGTAAATGTGTTTAATTCAGAAAAAGCTTTGATGAGCGGAAATCCAAAGAATAATGTTGAAGTTTACAGATACTTAACTCAAGAAATAAACACTGGAAGAACTGCCAAAGGTCCATTTATATGTAGGTATCCTGACAGGCTTTTGAAAAGATTTTTTAGAAGCATGCTTCCTTGGGCAAAGCCTAGAGGAAGAGAATCATACAAAAGAATTATGTGCTATATTTCAGTTCCTCAGGAATTCAAAGACAAAAAATTGGAAAAAGTCTCTGTTGCTGATGGAAACAAATTAAATACAAAACATATTACTGTTGGAGATTTATCTAGAAGAATTGGAGGTCACTTTAACGCATGAAGACAATACACGTTGTTGGAAAAAGAAAAAGCGCAGTTGCACGAGCAACATTAAATAGCGGCGTAGGAATAGTTAGAGTGAATTCAAAACTTCTTACCTTTTACGAGCCTGAGATTTACCGAACAAAAATTCAGGAGCCTTTAATTCTTGCAGGAGATGTTGCAAAAAAAGTAAACATAAACATAAATGTAGAAGGCGGCGGAATAAACAGTCAATCTGATGCTGCAAGATTAGCAGTTGCTAGAGCATTAGCAGAACACGACAAAAGTTTGCATAAAATCTTTCTTGATTACGACAGAACTTTAACTGTTGCCGACGTGAGAAGAAAAGAAACTCACAAGCCAAACAGGCACGGAAAAGCAAGGTCAAAAATACAGAAATCATACAGGTGAAAAAATGATAATACCTATAAGATGTTGGAGTTGCGGAAAACCTATAGCTCATTTGTTGGAAAAATTCCAAGAAAAATCTGAGAAAGGCGAAAACTCAAAGCAAGTTCTTGACGAGTTGGGTCTTGAAAGATACTGCTGCCGTTCAATGATGCTCGGCCACGTTGAATTAATTGATGTAGTCGGCCGCTTCAAAAAATCTTAAATGCATGCCAACATACATTATTGAACATCTAGAGCCTGAACTTTTCGAATGGTGTATCGTTGAGTATGAAGAAATCAGCAAGACTGTTGGGAAGAATGCTCTTTTGTTTACTAATGTAAAAGAGCACTCAGCCAAATTAAATTCTCTAGGTTTTGTGAAAAAAGAAAGTGTTGTTAAACTAAAATTAGACAATGCATGTGTTCTCGACCCTGAATCTTCTGAAGAGTTAAGTTCTTCAGATAAATTCGACTATTTGATATTCGGAGGAATTCTCGGCGATAATCCTCCTAGAAAAAGAACTGAGGATGAGTTAAGCTCTAAAATAAATTTTCCTAAAAGAAATCTTGGCAAAAAACAAATGAGTACAGATACCGCTGTAAAAGTTACAAAATTAATAGTTGATGGCAAAAAATTTTCCGAAATAAAATTTATCGACAATCCAGAACTTGAAATCGCAGATGGTGAATTTGTTGAGCTTCCTTATCGTTATCTTTCAAAAGACGGCAAACCAGTTATTTATTCTAAAATAATGGAGATTTTAAAGAGAGAAGGGGAGTTTTAGAATGGGCTTACTAGAAGACTTAATAGACCGTTTAAGGAAAAAGCAAGAGAAACCAATAAAAGAAAGAATAGTTGAAAAAATAATTACTAAGCCAGTTGATGTTTCTCATGTTACTTTAGAAAAGATTCTTGAGAGTGAAAATTCTCTAATTGCAATTCCAATTACAAACTTTTACGGCACAGATTTGAACTTCTTTGTAAATACAAATGAATATTTTAAATTTAAAGTTCAAAAGCATAGAAATATTCCTATCAAAGACTTTGTTAATTTTGTTACATACTCTCACCCTAAAATAAAAGAAATCGCTCAATTTGTAGTTGAGAGCACAAAAACTAAAAATCCAGCACAAACTTTGCTGGACTTCACGCACAGATTTATTTATAATAATAAAATAGAACAGATTTCTGATTATGTAAGATATCCTATAGAAACTTTAGTTGAACGAAATGGAGATTGTGAAGATTTATGCATACTTGCAGCAGCATTAATGAAGAGTATAGCTATTGATGTTGCTTTAATTCATCTTCCTAATCCATACAAACAGAAGCCAGGGCACATAGCATTAGGAGTTTGCGGAAATTTTGAAGGAGTATATTGTCTCTATAAAGGCAAAAAGTACTTTTATGCAGAATCTACCGGAACAGATTGGCTCAGTAAACCTGCAGATTGGAAAATCGGTCAGGTTCCTGAAGAGTATAAAAACAGCAAAGTACGTGTTTATGTGGTGCCTTGAAATAATTACCTTTAAATACATCCTCAACATACCTTTCTTAAATGGACATTCATTCTACAGAAGATGCTTTGGAGCAGTCTAGAAAAGAATTAAGCCGAGCAGACCATTTATTGTTTGTTAGCTTGAAATATACTAGAACTGTAGATGTTTTGAAGTCGTTGATAGAACGTTTAATAAGTTCAATGTCTTTCTCTAACCAAGCTTTGCTGATGCATCTTAAAGATACTAAAAAATTAGCTGTGGTTCCTGAGCTTCCTAGAAGTCAAGTAGAAATTCTCAGAAAAGATTTTGCTAATGATAAGATATTGCTTAATTTTATAGATTTTTATCTTCTTCTAAGAAAACTAGACAAAGCAGAATATGCGCGTTCTTCAGAGTTCAGAAGACATGTAACTATGACTGCAACCGTTGAGGGTAAAAAGATGGAGATAACTATAGATATAATAACTGATTATTTTAACAAAGCAAAAGAATATTTGATATTTGCTGCCAATTTAATTAATCCGCAGCCGAAATGAATATGAGTCTAGAATTAAAATTGAAAAAAAAAGGGTGGCCGATTCATGAGATAGATAAAGTTATGCGAGTCATTCATCGAGGGGAGCACAACAAGTCTTGGTTTTCTAAATTTACTGATGCGTTTATTTTTTGGCTGGCTCTTATCGTGTGCATAATAGGAAATTTTTTCATCTCTATGCTTTTAATTCCAATGCTGCTCATAATTAAGGGATTTTATCTTTTTGTTATTCTAAGCATGGTTGGAGTTACAGTTGGAATTTTATTTGAACTAATCGTTTGTACTTTAGAGAGCATGGAAAAAAAGAAGTACATTATTTCGGGAATTTTTGTGCCCTTTCTCGCTCTAATTAATGTTTTTTTGATTTCTCAATTGTCGAATAGTTTTAGTTCTTTAATGCATGTTTCTGCAGGAGTTCATAATTCGGTTGTGATTAGTGTTGTCTATGTTGCTTCTTTTTTAGTTCCTTATATCGTGCACAAAATAAAAATTTATGAGAAAATAACTATTCGCTTGCATGCAATTCCATGATTGCACTTGCTAAATCTCCTTTATTTTTTCTTATTGCATTTTCTGCATCTTCTCTTGAAGCGCGAGATTGTTCGACAACTGTAGTTATGTCTTCTTCAGAAATATCGGGCTCAGAATTGAGTGATTGTTCTATTGGCGTTCCTGTTATTTGATAGCTTTTCTGCCCCATCATGTCCACTTTTAAAACTTGAGGATTTTCAAAAACTAATTCTTTGTCTGCTAGAGTTATAACAACTTTTTTTGCATCTAAATCATCTTGTTTTATTCCTAGCTTTTTCATGGCTTTTGCCATTTCTCTTGGATTCATTCCTGGAATCATTTTAAAGACCTAGCCATCTTGAACCAAATTTATGCAGAAGAATAGTCAATATCATTACAACAACAGAAATAACTATGACTTGCCCTGGCTTGAATTCTATTTTACTTTTGTAGTCATCAAAGTATCTAGTTAATCCTGCCCCGCTCATTGGCATTTGTACTTTATCGTCGCTCATGAACTATGATGAGAAGGAGAGTGTTTAAAAATGTTTTGTGATAAAAATAGTTTGATGTAAATTGAGAGAGTTTTAATAAATTTTTGAAGGAGGAAAATGGAGGTGTTAAGATAAATATTTAAAAACTGAGTAAACTTGCTTAGTGTATGAATAAATTGTTGGAAAATGTGCGATTTGTTGTTGAAAACTCTGAATTTGTTAAGTTGAACACTGATGCAATTGTAGCTTTTGCAAAGACGTTCAAGCATGAACATATTAATCATTGGTGGAATTCCTCGCCTGTTGATTTAAGTTCTTTAAATGATGATGAAAAATTACATTTTCTTTTGGTATTTAACTCAATTAGTTTTTGTTATTGGGGCGAACCTAAGTGGACTATTAATTATAAAGGTAAACAAATTGATGGCTCTTTTGGAATGATTGCAGCAATTAAAAGATCTATAGATTCTGAAATACCAATATTTAATGCAGAGTTTCTTTCTAATATCAGTAAAAAAGATTTTGATTTAATCTTGCAGGGAAATACACAAATACCATTGTTCGAAGAACGCTTAAAAATCATTCATGAGGTGGGTTCAGTTCTAGTTAATAAATTTCAAGGAAAGTTCAGCAATATAATCAAAAAAGCAGAAAATGACTCAATTAAATTGTTAAATTTAATAGTCAATAATTTTCCATCATTCAACGATTTTTCGGTATTTTCTGGAAAAGAAGTCTATTTTTATAAAAGAGCACAACTACTTGTTGCAGATATTTATCAAGTGTTCAATGGTAAAAACTATGGAAATCTTAAGAATATAACAGAACTAACAGCTTGTGCAGATTATAAATTGCCTCAAGCATTACTTAAACTGGGAATATTCTTGTATTCTCCTCAATTAGCTAACAAAATAAATGCAAAAATACAAATACCTAAAAACAGTAAAGAAGAAATTGAAATCCGAGCAAACACTATCTGGGCAGTAGAACTCATTAAACAAGAAATTAAAAAGAAAATCAAAGATATTGAATCAATCCACGTAAATGATCATTTATGGCTATCAACGCAAATAAAGTCTCCAAACAACAAACCATATCACAGAACAACAACCACCAATTACTAAAACTTGAACAAACAAAAATAAGAAAAAATTGATCCTTTCTTCCCAACACTCCTCTTCTAATATTACATCCAAATTCAACTAAAATATTCTCTTGTGAATTAGTGGAGGGTTATTTCAATCTCTTCCTCTTTCGAACTTCTGCTTCTTGAATGTAGTTTTCTTCATTTATTACATTTTCTCCAGATTCAATTTCGAGTTTTTTTCTCGCTTCTCCTGCAATGTTTCCCCCTTTCTTTGCAGCATTTTCGTTTTCTACAAATCCTTGTGTGTTTTTACTTTTAGCTATTTTTGTTGTAGATGCTTCACCAAGCATTGTGAAAATTAGTTCTAAATCATTCATATGATCTCGCAAGTTCTCCCGCTTTAATCCTTTGAAGTTTTTGTATTCTTGAACTGTTTTTCCGAATGTTGCTTTGCTAATTTCGTTTGTAAGCATCGCAAACTCTACTCCTTCTTTTACTCCTCTGTTTTTCCATTCATTTGTTAGTTCGTCTCTAACTGATATTCCTCTAACTCTTTTTTCAATCCATTCGTCAGAGTAACCTTTTGAGTTATACAATTCTCTCATGCGTTTTTGCGCTAATTCTGGGTTTTGAATTTCTTCTACTCTTTCATACCCGACTTGTGCAAGCCATTGTTTGAATGGTTCTGCTTTTGGAGAAGGGATAGATTGTATTATTCTGAACAGGGACTTTACATTTGCACAATCAGTTTCATAGTACTTACCATCTGATGCTGGTAATTTCAGTTGTCGACAAAATGTCGATAACTCAATTCCTCCAGAGTCTAGCTCTCTCTTTTTGAGTCTGTACCAATAATCCTTAGAATCGGCACTATCAGTTAATACCTCAACCACATCAACTACTGAGAACCACCATTCATCATTAAACCATGTTCTTCTTATCTTTTTATCTTGAAATACAACTAAGCTTTTCTCGTGCATTAAACAATTAGAAATCAAACTTATTTATATACATTCCGGCCGTAGATGTCCAGTGGTTTTGGAGAATAAATACACCTAAAAAATAAAGCGTCGGGTGTGATAAGCTATCTTTTGTCAGCTCCCAAACATCGATGACTCGAAAGTCATCGAGTGTTCTCTGAAACATTTAACAGTTTCAGAAACATCGAAATTGCAGCGATGTGAACCTGTTACAGTTCTGGACGAGCTGTCCTTGCATTCAACTAAGCGCACATTCTGTGCTTGCACCAGCCAAGGGTGTCCGTTTCATCCTTAGACTGAAAAACGTCAGTTGTAACTTACGCAAAGTTGCCAATGCGCTTCTCAACATCAATCTTGGTTCAGTCAGGTATCGTTTCTGTTACATTGCCCTGCGTTGCCGCAGCTCTTATTTAGAGTGGCTTTTTAGTGGTGGATAGACTTTCCTCAACGACATTAAGTCATCGTCAGCAAAGTGCACACCCGACGAATGTTAATCTATAGTCTAGAGTATATAAAACTTTTCTTTGTAAACAGAATAAAATTTTTTAAGACAAAAGTTTAATCAAAAAAATTTAAATTCGCGGAGTGAGTTTACGAACTCGCGAATTTAATTCACAGTTATCCTTCCTAAATCTCTTAGCACTCCATTGAAGCATCTCATGTGGAATATTAATCTCATCACGCTGTTGTGGCTGTTTTTTCTTAGCATAGTTCGTAAAGCATGCATTTTATTTTTTGAGTCTAGCTCTATTGAATATCCTAGTCCTACATCTTTTGTGTGATATGCTTTCATTACTTTAAGATATAATTCTCTTAACTCTTTATTCATTTTTTCAAGTTCTTTGCTGTTTTGCTTCATCAGTTCAACTTCTCTGAATGATCTTGAAATTCTTTTAACTTCATCTGCAGCCATTTCTAAAGCATCAATCATCTGCCAGTACTTGAACAAATCTATATTTTGAACTGCAAGTGATTTTGCAACGTGCGCATCGACAACTGCAGATCTTAGCACTCTTTTTGTAAGTAAAACTAACCTGTTGACATCAAAATCTCTTTCATTTATGCTTTCGTTGAAATCTTCATGAGGAGAAGCAGTATTGTCTTCTATCATGCTTCTAATTATTATGTCTACTCTTCTTATTAAACTATCAATTGAGATTTCTTTTAAGTTCAACAAATTTTTTGTTAAGATTCTGTCTGAGCTCTGTTCGAGGAGTTCTACTCCTGCTAAATCGTGTAAAACAGTTTTTATTTCTGGAGCTTTTGTTTTTAAGTCGCTTCCTTTTATTTCTATCATGTCGTAGCCTTTCAAATAGAGTGCAATTATTTCTGCTTTTACTGTGTCGAATTCTTTGCCGTCTGTTGTAACGACAACTTTTTCTAATTTGTTGGTGTTTTCTTTCTCTTGAGAAGTTATAACTAATTCATGATCTTGTTCTTTCAAATAAACTAAATCTCCTTTAACTAATTTATTTTTTTCTATCCAGCTTTTCGGCAGAGAAACTACAAAAGAACTTTTTCCAAATCCGATTAGTCTTCTAAAGTCTACCATCCTTCGTTTTGTTTTCTATTATACCCCTTTTACATCCTTTATATGTTATATATACTATATGGTTAGTTTATATATAAATCTTTCGCAAGCATATAGTTATAATACATTTAGAAAAAAGAGAGGTTGATAATTTTTAAAAAACAAAAGAGAAATCTAATGAGTAGAAGATTAACTTCACGACACGAATCATTAAAACACGAATCGCTGAAGAAAGAAATTAAGAAACAGCCCCATCTCATAGGTTTGTGCGAAGTTATTTTTGTTGCTGAAGAAATGGAAATTTATTCTGATGGTGGAAGGTTAAAAGCTCCAGATCTTATTTTCCAAGGTAGATTTGATGGCGAAGCAAAACAAAATGGATTGTATTGGATTTTGGTTGAAGTGAAAAGCACAAGAACAAGAGATAATGCAGATTATGCTGTTAAACAACTCACTAATGGAAAAAGATATCTTCAAGATTATCTACATATTGATGCAGGCAGTATCAGAACTATGTTTGCATACGGTGAAAAAGACGATACTATAACTTGTGAAGAAGTAAAAATAAAATAAATTGTTCAGTATATATTATGTACAATAACAATATTTAAAAAAGAAAGAAACAATGAACAAGAAAGGTGGAGTGATGGATAAAAAAGAAGGTGGGTCAAAAGTAACTTATCTTGCGCTAGGTGAACTTGGCTTAGGAACAAAAGCATACGATCCATTAGCTATGGATGGACTTGCATTATTTCTAGAACTCAATGGTTATGCTGGAAACTTAGATGCAGTTATACTAAATGGCGGTCTTCTTCCTTTCAAGCCAGAATATTATGGAAAAGGAACTGCTCAAGATATGAGATTCTTAGGAATCGATCCGAACAAAAAACCAGATGACCGAGTAAATCAAATTCTATCTTCCAATATTGACGACAAAGACAAAGAATATATAAAAAATCATGTGGCTCAAAAAATAACAACAACCACTGAAGCCGCTGATTTTTCAAGAAGAGAAATGGAAAAACTTCTACCTCTTCTCAAAGGAGCCCAAATACACTATATTCCTGGAGATGAAGATACAAAACATATAGAATCTCTTGAAGAAATTCTTCTCAATGATTATTTAAAAAGCAAAGATAGAAAAAAAGAATTTGAATCTAGAGTGAATGAATTAACTGAGACTATTGAGCAGGAAAAAAGAAAATTAACTATTGCAAATATAGAGCACAATTGGATGAATTCTCTCAAAGTTTCTTTAAAAGCAAAGACGAGTGTGGAAATAAGTACGGTGGTTAATGATTATCTCGAGAGAAAGGCGGAAGAGCTTTCTTCTTTAGATGATGAAGTTGCCGAAATTATTCAAGGGCATTTAAAATCTGTTAAGGAATCAAAAGATCTTGTTAACAAACTAAATCAACTTGATTCTGAGATGAAAGAGTATAAATCAGATATAAAAAAGAAGAGCAGCGAATTGAAAGATTTGAAATTAACACTAAATGCAATAGAAAGAGAAAAAGAAGCGGCTGGTTTTTTTAGAGCGACAAAAAGAAGGCAGATAGATGCTCAAGAAGAGGAAATTTTATTCCGCCAGGCAAAAAAGAATCACAACACGACATTGTATTCTATAGTTAATAATGAGGACGGTTTTCATGTTCACTCAAATTTTGAAACTTCTCTTCAAATTAACGGATTAGATTTTCTGCTCTATCACAACATAAATTTCAGGTCAAACAATACTGGAAAAAATGCATTGCAAAAACAGAAGATAACTAATCATCAAAGAAACAAAGAAGGACTGCCTGTTGCAGACATTATTATAAGTACTCACGGCGGCGGCGGATTCAGATTCCAAACTGAGTTGAAGTATTCTGAAAAAACAGCTCATGGTGAAGTAAGAGAAACTCCTGAGCTGGCGATGTATATTCATCTTCCAGTTTTTCATTCAAGAGAAGAGATCGGAGAATACAAAAGAAAAAATATTAGGAATTGGTCTACTAAAAGGTATGATGAAGGTTGCTTTGGTTCTGGAGCAGTTCTTCACACTAGAACTGAAGATGGAAGAGATATTTTAGAATTTGTAAGTGTAGACCAGCTTATCTCTCTCGGTCCTTTGAAAAAAGAATACGACCAATTAACTGCTTCTCTAAATAAAAAAAAGTTGAGCAAAAAGGCAAAAAGGCAAATTCAACAGGATTTAGCGATTCTCGAAGATAAAGTGAAATTAAGTCTTGAAAAAGCAGAGATTTTCAGTGATTCTCACTTAGGTTGTCCAAATATGCCTGGTAGGCCAAGTAATTATCAAAATATTGATGCTGCTAAAAGTTATCAAAAAAAATCAGGGCTGCCTAAATATCTCATACTAAATGGAGATATACTTCATGGAGTCATTGGAGCATTTGGTTCTAATGAAGAATATTTTGCTGAAGTTCCAAAAATCATAGAATCTCTTGAAGAAAAAATAAAAACTAATCCTGATCTAAAACCTGAACAGAAACTAGATGAACTTCAAAAACTAGCTAGAGAACAAAGAGCAGCAGTTCCAATAACGTCGATAAGCAAACAAAATGAAGAATTAAAGAGAAGATTTCTTCCTTATGTTGAGGAAGTTCTAGAAAACGGAGGCAAATTAGTTATTGTTTCAGGAAATCATTATGGAGGCTCACGCACAACTTATTTTGATGAAGCAAGAGATATTGCTAATATGATCCCAACAAAATATTTTGAATCCGGACAAGTTGCGGTTTTTGAAGGTCTCGGAATGAAAAACGGCAGCGGAGAAACTGATTTGGGAGATAAAAGATTATTTTGTTCTCATAAATTAACCAAGAGCAGTGATGAAGTAGTTGGTGCGATGTATCACGTTTTGAAAGCCAATAAAAAAGCAGACCTTGTTGTTCTAGGTCATTGGCACAGTCCTGGAGGAGGATTTGCAGATGGTTCTTATTTTGTATCTGCTGCAAGTATGCAAGGATGGCATCCTTACCTCGATGCGGTGCAAGTTCCTCCAGGTCCTAGAGGAATAATTAATTTCTTTTTCGATCAAAAGAAGCAGTATGGAAAATGGGAATTAGTTCTTGATCCTACTTTAGAGAAAGAGATGAAATAAAAATTTGCGAATTCATTCGCTTCGCTCATTCATTCAGCAATTTTTTGTGTCAAAAGCAAAAAATATTAAATTTAAAGAATTTCTGAGTGAGTCGCCCAGAGCGATGAACTCGAAATTCTTTGTATATTCTATATACTATATATCCTTCTATTATTAATAATCTGTATTGTAATATTGCACGATGGGTCATTATATGTCAAAAAAGAGGAGCCTAAAACCATTAGCCGCTGCACTAGCAGTAGTTCTTGGTGTTTTCGGAGGATATTGGACAGCAGGTGCTTTAGATGTAAATAATTTTCAACCAACTCCAATATCTGCTCCTGTAAAACCAGCAAGACGTCAAACTTTAGAAGACATACTTAATTCTTCTCAAAAAATAGTGATGAAGGCGACTTATGAAATAAATTCTTTTAATTCATTTGGTATGCCTTCCAAAAAAGAAATTTCTCTTTACGGTTCTGGTTCAAGTATTTGCGTTTACAAAAACTTAGCTGAAAATAATTTATTTTTCTTAACCTGCGATCATGTAACTTCTGCTCCTGAGGAGCAATATGTTATTGGAGAATTCAGTTTTAAAAAAATTGATAATAACATGTATGAAACAAAAATTAATAATAATCAATTTTATGTTCTTATGAATGATGTTCAAGATGTTCAGCAATTATCTTGGACTATATTAACTGCCAAGTTGAAAAATGTTTCTATGGGAATTTATCAAGGGGTTGTGAAAGATTCTGAAGGAAAAGTAACTGATTTTAAAACAATTCCTCTAACTGAGCTTGCAGATACTGGTTTTAGAGATGATGATGAAGAGTGGGTGAAAAACAACGACATTTCTTTGCTTAAAGTTGACACTGGCAAAATGAAAGAGTGGGAAATAGATTCTTTATTGAATAAATTTTCTTCGTGGGATGGAAAGTGGGCAAACTATTATACTATGAAACAAGGAGATTTGTTGAAGGTTGTTGGTTATCCTTTAGGTTTTGAGAGGCAGATTTGTTCAGGAGAATTAACTTCGAAAGAAGGCATGGAGAAATCTTTGAATGATAATTTTTATTTTACTTCTGCTCATTTAAATCCTGGAAATTCTGGAGGTCCAGCTTTCTTAGTGGTTGAAAAATATAAACTGCAGGACAGTCAAATAATAAAAGAGCAGGAATTTATTTTTGCCGGCTTAGCAAGACTTGGAGCGGGAGGTGAAGGCATGGGAGGAGTTCTCCGCCCGGATATAATTCAAGATTTCTTAAGAGAACAAGGATATGGATATTTGATTAGATGATTAATTTAAGATATTTTTTTAGTTTAGGAAGCAATAACTTTAAGTCTGGAGAAATTGGATAATGTTCTAAATTTTTAATAGGTAAATATTCTAATTTGGAAAATATTTTGGGTTCATTTATTCTTGGTTTTCCAGATTCTATGCTTGTTAGAAATTTATTTGCAATAGCAATTCTTCCATCTGGAATTTTAAACTCGACCTTTCCAAAATATTTCAATTCCTCTACTTTTATATTATCTCCTAATTCTTCATACAGTTCCCTTTCGGCAGTTTTAGCTAAATCTTCAATACTGGGATTTTCTGGGTTTGAACATTCTTCTGAAATAATTTTTCCTCCTGGAGTTTCGTAATGTTTGTGATCTTTTCTGTAAAGAAGCAGTATTTCACTTTTTTCATTAACTATCAAACATCCAGAAAGTATTATTTTTCCAGTCATTTTTTCTTCACAAATAAATATGATATTCTCGCGTTAAGATAATCATACAATTCTATTTCTAACACAGGATTCGGTCCTGTCTGTTTAAATTTAAATGTTAAGTCATCTCCAATGTTAGGAAAACAATGAATTTTCTCACAAATTTTTTGGAATTGAAAACCTTGGTGATGAATTTTAACAGGCATCAGTTTAACATCTTTAAAATCATGCACATAAACGCAATATTTTCTATCAACAATTTCTTCAAGTTCTGTTCTTTCTTTCAATTCAGGTTCAAACTGCAAAATCCACAGTCTGTTTTCTTCATAGAAAGAAGGTCTCAAATCAACATAGCTATCTTCGTAAATTTCTAGTTCAATATTATTATGCATGGGTGTTTCACTCATTCTTATCCTCCCTGCAATTCCCTCCTCTCATGTCTACTCCTATTATTTTTGCAGTGTAGCCTTCGAAGAATGATTTTTCTTCATTCAAGTTTAATTTAGATAAGTTTGTTGTGGTATGATTGTAAACTAATTTTATATCTGATGCTCCTTGTTCGTATACTTTTTCTACATAAATATCTCCTTCATCTCCTAGAATATTGAAGCTTTCTCTGCCTCCTTCTGCAACTATGGTGCAGTGCTGTCCTGTTCCGCTTTTTACGCAGACTGTTGGTAAAAACACTGTTTTTTTACACAGTCTGGTTATACTTCCTATTGGATTGCAACTTAATTCATCGCAGCAAGTATCATATTTTATGCATTTGTTTTGGTCTTTGCACCATTTTGTTTTTTCATCACAAGCGCATTCTTTTTTCGCTTCATCAAAGTGTTGGTTGAAATCACATAATTTAATTTTTGCACATTGCCCTTCACTGCATTCTTCGCGGGGCTGGCAATCTAAAGAGGTGCAACAGCTCGAGTTAGGGATGCATGATTCTTTGCACTGCTTGAAATTTTGTGCACAGCTGCATTTTCCTTCACTGCAAACTTCATTTTCTTTGCATTTTACTTCTTTGCAAAGGTCTGGAATTGTTTTTTCAGTTATTGTTACTGATTGAACAACGTCTTTTTTCAAAGGCTCAGAAATATTCTTTTGTTCTTCTGCTTTTTTCTCTTGAGAACATGCAACTAAAAGAACTAGTAAGAAAATTAACGCCCCAAATAATATCTTATTTTTCATAACTCTTCAGAATATATTCTCATGGAGTTAATTTATAAAGCTTTCTGGCAATTAACTTTTGCGTCTTCTATTTGAACTATCTTGCAAAAGTTAATTTCGCTGAAATTTTGACGATTCTCTATACAACTTGCAAAATTTCGGCAATAAGATTTTTAAAGAGAGAAACTTCATTGAATCCATATGGATAAAATAAAAGAGTATGTCACTGAAAATAAAGAGAAGTTCTTTGATGAATTAGACAAGTTCATAAGTTTCAAAAGCATAAGTGCAGATAAATGTTTTTCTGAAGAAATGAACAAATGCAGGGATTATGTTATTAAATTGCTTAATAGTATAGGTGCAAAAACGAGCATTTTAGAAACTCATGGAATTGATGCAGTTTATGGAGAGATTTGTTCGCACAAAAACGCTCCAACAGTTCTAATTTACGGCCATTATGACGTTCAGCCTGCTCAAAAAGATGATGGTTGGGAAGCTGACCCTTTCAAAATTTTAAAAAAAGGAAACAAATTCTTTGCAAGAGGAACTGCAGACGATAAAGGTCAAGTTTTGGCAGTAATTAAAGCAATTGAAACGTTGCAAAATACTTCTGGAATAAAACTTAATTTCAAATTTTTAATTGAAGGTGAAGAAGAATCTGGCGGAAACAATTTAGACACTTGCATTAAAGAAAATAAAGCTAGATTAAAAAATGATTTGATTTTTATAAGCGATACTGAATGGTTGACTAAAGATACTCCTGCAATTCCTTATGGTTTGAGAGGAATTGTTTACGCTTACATAAGAGTTAATGGTCCAAATACAGACCTTCATTCAGGAACTTTTGGAGGGATGCTGAAAAATCCTCATTTAGAATTAGCTAGAATTCTCGTGCAGTTAAAAGATTAGAATGAGAAAGTTTTAATTCCAAAATTTTATGACAACGTAAAAGAAGTAAGTAAAGAAGAAAGAAAGTTAATGAGTGAAATTCCATTTGATGTTGAACATCTCAAAAAAGAACTAGGAACTGAATTAGTAAGTAAAGATAAAGTTGAGCTTTTGATAAAAAGAAGCGCTCAGCCAACTTTTGAAGTGCATGGAATAACTGGAGGTTATTTAGGTCCTGGAGCTAAAACAGTAATTCCTTCTTTTGCTGAAGCTAAAGTTAGCATGCGATTAGTTCCAAATCAAAATCCTAAAGAAATTTTTGAGCTGTTCATTAAAAAAGTTAAAAGTTTAAATCCAAATGCAATAGTTACTTTAGAGTCTATGGCTGAGCCTTTTTTGATGGATTACAAAAGCAAATATTTACAGAAAGCTTCTGAAGTTATGCAAGATGTTTTCAAGAAAAAACCTGCATTTACAAGAGAAGGAGGTTCAATTCCTGTTTCTATAACTTTAAAGAGAGAACTAAATGCTCCAGTTGTCTTCTTTGGAATTGGAAATCACGACTGCAGTATTCATTCTCCTAAAGAAAACTTAAACGAAGAGAACTTTTATTTGGGAATTGAAGCGATTGCGAAGTATTTTGAACGGATTGATTCTTCACAGTTCAACAATTAATTTGTTTTTTTCCTTCAGAATAAATCATCGCTTTTGCGTCAGGTTTTAAACTCAATGCATCTGCAATCATTTTTGGAACTCTTAAAACAACAGAATTTCCTGATTTCCAAAAAGTTGTTTCTTTTCTTTGCATTCCCCAAAGTCCTTTTTCTTTTAGTTTTTCTTCAATAATTTTCATACTCTCTTCTGGATAATATTCTTCACCGCATTTCTGGCAATATTCTACATCGAGAATTCCGCAAGAAACGTTATCAGTAACTACTTTTTCTTTTTTCCATTGTATTTTTCCGCCGCAAGGGCAGGGATATTCTGGTTTTTGCATTTTTAGTCCTAATCTAGTTCAATAACTGTGCTGCTTGTTTTTAATTCTTGTATAAATATATTTAACTACACTTGCAAGAATATAGTAACCAATAATTAAAATAATGATTTGCTCTATTCCCATAAACAGAATAAAAAGCAAAAATGTTAAAATTCCTAAAACTAAAGTAAAGATAATATTAAATTTATTTGGGTTAAAGAAGAGCTTTAGTTCTTTGCGTTTGAAAAGATATGCTAAAAATCCAATTATTGTTCCAAAAAGTATCAAGTACCAAGTTAAATATGGAAATGTAGTTCTATTTGGGTTACTTAACAAAAATACAAGAAATTTAGTGTATGATGTTGTGGTAGAGGGACACATCCCGCCTCCCCCATCAGTTAAGTAACAATAATCTCTACTTGTTTCAGTGATAACAAACCAATCTCCGATTTTTTTGGAATCTTCATAATAACAATTACTGTACTTATTTTTACTTTCAATTAATTCCGATTCTCGGTCTTTTGAATAAGGCTCAAAAATTAAATTTCCTCCAAGAAAAGCTCCTTTATCAGTTAACATCCAATTTTGAACTTCTCGAGTAAATATAGGTTTTATGTCATTAATGTTTTCAACACAAATAGAATCTAGGTAGTGTAATAATTGTTGATAACTTGAAGTGTCTTCTCGATTATAGAAACCATAAAATTTAATTCCATATTTTTCATTAATGCGACTTCCAATTCTTAAATCTTGAATATCCAGATACAATTCTCCGTATTGGTTTTTTGAAACATTAATAGAGCAATCACTCTTCAGACATGTTGTATCTTGTTGAAAGAGTGAGTCTTTAATATCGCACTTGAGAAAAATTGTAGAACGCTCAATAGAACAAGCGTGAACATAATTAGACACTAATAGAGTAAATATTAACAAAATCATAAATAAGAATAATACTTTTTTTATCATAATATCTTCTGTGTGGTTTATTTTATTTAATACTTTCTATAACTTCAAAATCCTCCACTTCAAATCAAATGAGTTTTTTCCATCAACAAGTTTAAAAACCTCCTCTACAATTAACTCATCTGCAGGCTAGGCCGGAGGATTAGCCCTCCTTTGTTACTGTTAGCGGGCTTCAAACAGGGCCGAAGTCTGGGAAGAGGCATTAATGCCTTGCAATAGTCCATTGCCGTACAGTGAAGTTCTGTCCTGTTCGGTGGCTGTTGCAGAAATCGAGTCAGGGCCGGAAGGCAGCAGCTCTAACTGTAATTGTCCATGCTTTCAGGGGTGCGGAACTAAGGAAAGCAACGGATAAACTACTGCAAGAATTCTTGTCCATTCTCAGATGCGCCTGCACTTTTTTTCTAAATTCATATTCCAATTCTGAGTAAAATAGAAACTTTTATAAATGATGATAAATATAACATCAATTAATGATAAATATGACATCATTATCTGGATTGGAGATAAAGTTGATTGAGTTTTTTCTGGCAAATATTACTGAAAAGTTTGGTTTAAGAGAGTTATCAAGAAAGATGGGAATAGACTATAAACTTATTTATGTGGCTGTGCAAAAGTTGATTAAGAAGAATGTGTTAATTACAGAAAAAAAAGCCAACTTATCTCTCTGTTCTTTAAATCTTAAAGGAGAATTGACTTACATTCAGTTTGTTGAAATGATTAGAAGAGATAAATTTTTTCAAAAACACAAAGATTTTGAAGTTTTTTTTCAAAATGTCTTTGACAAAATTAAATATATACATTTTACTTTAATCATTTTTGGTTCTTTTGTAAACGGAAAAGAAAATAAAGAGTCTGATTTAGATTTGTTAATACTTGCGCCTAAAAGAGAAATTTCTGAAGAAATTCAAAGACTAATTAACTCAGAATCTGTTCTGCTAAAAAGAAAAATTCACTCAATAACTTTGAATGAAGAAGAGTTTATGTCAAATTTATCAGATAAGAAATTAAATGTTGTGGTAGAAGCTTTTAAAAATCATATCTTAATTACTGGCATAGAATCATTTTATAACGGAGTGAAGAAAGAGATATGATTGAAGAAAAAGAATTAAAAGAGATGAATGAAGTCATAGGGAGAATAAAATGATTAAAACTCCTGCTGTAAGAATTCTATTTTACAGAATTAATTAACAATATCCAAAGCAAACTAAAAATAATAAAAAATATGCCCACAATTAAACACATCTTTTGCACGTATTTTTCATTCCAAACTCTCGAACGAGTTCCAGACGAATAAAACTTAAACATAAAATTGAAGAAGAAAGAAAAATATTTTTTTTGAAAAAAAAACATTGCACTACCAAGACTTCTTCTGAAAATTATTAACATGACTCCTGCAATAATGTATAAACTAATTATTAAATTAGTTTGTAATAAATTTAAAGCCATTGTTCACCCTCTCATACTACTTATTCCAATTCCCGCGTTAAGTAATTTGAGTCTAGCTTCTATTCGAGTTTTCATTAATTTCTGAGAACGTACTTTGTTTATTTGTTCTGCTAATTTTAAGTCTTTTGCTACGTCTCTCACCCATGAATAAAAGTCGTTATTTTGTTTGTGATAATGAAACGCTTGTTCGCTCATTGTCGGAAGAGCATTTGACAGTTCTTGCAAATTTTTAAAACGTCTGCCGTCTTTGGTTACAAATTCTTTTTTCTTAGATTTAAGATCTAGAAATTCCATATCTTATATAAAATAAAACAAGCTTTTAATCATAATGTACATAAAAACGTACTTGTCGTTTTCTAAAGACCAAATGTTGATATCTTAAGACAAAATAGGAGTCTATGGGTGTAGAAATTGTCGAAACATCCTTAATTTACAACGTGAATTATTGATGCAAGATAACGATACACAAGTCAACTGAGTACTGGCGTAAGCTGTGGAAAAGAGGTGATTAACAAAACCGCAAGGGATTGTTATCTATCCGTTGACTAAAGCAAGAATTTGATCTGCAAAGAAATGGTTCTTGCTACCTACACCCATTTTTTTTCTATTAATTCGTTGGTCGTTTGTCGTAGTATGTAATTGGGACCTACGACATGCTAACAACGAAAAAGGACAAAAATAAATGATGAAATTGTGTCCTTTTTCAAACTTAGCGAATTCCACCAGTTTTATACTGGTGGTTTACTGGCGTAAACCAATTAGATGGAATTCGCTAATTGCTCAAGAACCACTAGTTGTTCGGTGTCGAAGTTCAAGGCTGATTGCATCTCATATCAAAGGACATAATAAGTGTTCCACTTCGAATGTCCTTTGATATTAGCCAAAGACATACAATTTTAGAATGAAACTTATGTCTTTGGCCACACATGCCACCAGTCTTTAACTGGTGGTTCTTGACATAGTTGAGAACATTCGCTCATAAATTAATTATGTCCTCAACTACAACGACAAAACTTCTTATAATAAATACCTACTACTGACTACTCCCCACCGACTACCTACCACCCGCCACAGCCCATTCTGACCACTGGACATCTACGGCCGGCATCTATATAAATAAGTATATTTTGATTCATTTGATGCTCAAAGATTTTATTCCCAGACTTTATCAAGAGACTATTCTAAACACTTGCATAAAACATAATACTTTAGTTGTGCTTCCAACTGGTCTAGGAAAAACTAACTGCGCTTTATTGTTAGCTGCACATAGATTAAAATTATATCCTAATTCAAAAATTCTTTTTATCGCTCCAACAAAGCCATTAGTTGAACAGCACTTTAGCACATTCAAAAAACATCTCGAGATAGACGAAGACAAACTTGTAGTTCTCACAGGGCTTATCTCTCCAGAAAAAAGAGAACTTTTGTGGAAGCATTCTCAAATAATTTTCAGCACTCCACAAGGTTTAGAAAATGATTTAATTAGCAGTAGAATTTCTTTAGAAGATGTCTCCCTATTAGTTGTTGATGAGTGTCACAGAAGTACGGGAGAATATTCTTACGTCTTTCTCGCAAAACAGTATCAAAATAAAGCAAGGTTTCCTAAAATTTTAGCATTAACTGCTTCTCCAGGAGATGATTTAGAAAAAATAACTGAAATCTGCAATAATTTATTCATAGAAGAAGTTGAGATTCGTACAGAAGATGACTCTGATGTAGTTCCTTATCTTCAAGAAGTAGACATGACTTTTGTTAAAGTTGACTTGCCTGAAGAATTTTTATCAATAAAGAGATTTCTAGATTTATGCTGCAAATCAAAGCTCGAAGAAGTTAAAAAAAATAATCATATAAGTTCAATTATGTTAAGAAAGGTTGAACTAATAAAACTTCAGGCTCAATTGTTCAAAGAAATAACTACCAATAGAGACCCATTAGTCATGCGGTCTGTTTCATTAATAGCCGAAGCATTAAAAGTCCAGCACGCAATTGAACTTTTAGAAACTCAAGGCATCTCTCAACTTTATGCTTATTTTGAAAAATTAGAAGTTGAAGGTGCAAGCGGTAAAACTAAAGCTGCAAAGAATTTAGTTCAAGATATTAACTTCAAAAGTGCATTCATAAAAACTAGAAGTTTACATGAACAAAAAGTAGAGCATCCTAAACTAAACACTCTCTCAGAATTAGTTATTAACAAATTCAAATCAGACAATAAAATAAAAATAATTATATTCACTCAATTCAGAGATTCGGCGTCTTTAATAAAAACCAAACTAGATGAACATAAAATTTTGAGCGAAGTATTTGTCGGCCAAGCAAAAAAGAAAACAACTGGCTTATCTCAAAAGCAGCAGATAGAGATGCTTGACCAATTTAAAGATGGAATGTTTAACGTTTTAATTGCAACTTCTGTAGCAGAAGAAGGTTTAGATATTCCTTCAGTTGATTGTGTTGTGTTTTACGAGCCAGTTCCTAGTGCAATAAGGCATATCCAGCGCAGAGGAAGAACTGGAAGGCACGATAAGGGAAGCGTTATTGTTTTGGTGGCGAGAAATACTAGAGATGAGGCATATAGTTTTAGTGCAAAAGCTAAAGAAAAAAGAATGAATATGTTGCTGAAAGATTTGAAGAAAAAAATAAAATCCAAGCTCACTCCTCCCACACATCCTTCAATTCAACAAACTTTAGTGCATAAAGAATCAGATAAAGTTCTTATCTTTGCAGACTATCGTGAAAAAAATAATTCTATAGTTAAAGAACTTTTAGAAATGAATACTAACATAAAGCTTGACAGCCTTGAGCATGCAGACTATATTTTGAGTTCAAGAGTTGGCGTTGAATTAAAACACACAGATGATTTTGTCAACAGCATTATCGACGGCAGACTTTTAGAGCAGTTGAAAGAAATGAAAAAGAATTTTGAAAAGCCGTTGATAATTATAGAGGGTTCTGAAGATTTGTATGCTGTTAGACAAATTCATCCAAATGCAATTAGGGGCATGCTTGCAACTATCTCTGTTAGTTTTGGCATTCCTATTTTGAATTCTAAAGACAACAAAGAAACTGCCGAACTTTTACATCTCATTGCAAAACGAGAGCAGGAGTTCGACAAAGGAACATTTAACCCTCATTTTGAGAAAAAAACAACTTCACTGAAAGAACATCAAGAGTATATAGTTTCTTCATTTCCAAACATTGGTCCAAATACTGCAAAAGAGTTATTAAAAAATTTCAAGAACGTAAAAAATATTTTCAACGCAAATGAAGAAGATCTTAAAAAAGTTCAAGGAGTTGGAGAAAAAACCGCGAAGAGTATTAAGGAAGTGAGTGAGGGGGAGTATAGGTGACGTGAGCCTTTTTTATATCAAACATCCAAAACGTGAGGTATGGTCTCACCAATTATATTATGTATGTTCTAAAAACTAGAAATCTTTTTATATGTGTTAAGGTAATTATCTCTTAACAGTTCAATGCTGTGAATAGTTATTAATCATTAAAAAGGTGAAAGAATGGCAGAAGATTTTGTTGGAGAATTCAAAGTGGTTATTGGTATTATCGAGTCTTTTGCAACTGATTTAAAAAAAGAACTTGCAAAAAGCAGTCTTAAATATGAGGTTTTACTGCAAAATTCTGAAGATCTTGCAAGTACTGCTCAAGCACTTGTTAACGGAATTAAAAAACGCAGAATTAAAATCTTAGCAACAGACTCTAGGCCTCATGTTCTCGGTTAAATACTTATGAACAAACTCCAAAAATCTGCAACTATTTGCGCTCTTGTCGCTTCAAGTTTTCTATCCAACGGTTGTGCAACGGTTATAGGAACTGTCGCTGGACCTGTAACTGGAACTATCGCAACATACAGAATTTGCAGAGGAGATAAAAACAAAGATATTTTAGAGAAAACCATTCTTACTGCGATGGGAACTCTCGCAGGTCCAATTTATGGAGCTATTTGCGGAGTAAGACAAGATTGGTATGCTTTAAAACATAAA
>CAYHXI010000007.1:0-26779 GCA_964360565.1 uncultured Methanosarcinales archaeon
TCACATCCTCAGCATAAATCCCTGCGCTAAACTTCTAATGTCTTTTGTTTTCGCGTCGAACTTTTCTACTTCTACATGAACTAACGTTATTTCGTCTTTGTCTTCGTAAAGATTCATACGTTCTATTCGATTTATTTTTGAAATGATTCTCACAAGAATATCTGCTTGTTTTTCTAGTTCAGAATGTATTTTAGGATAATCCTCTTTATCGAATGTTACAAGTTGACTGTCTATCACACCTATCAATCCTTGTGCGAGTTCTTTCAATATTTTTAATTTATTTTGCATCCCTCCTCCTTCATCAAAGCTTCCTGGAGAAGTAAATAATAAAGAAAAAGGACTCATAAGAGAGTACTTCTTTTCCTCTTGCTTCACCAATCCTTCTAACATTTTTTTGTTCATTTTAATCCCTTCCTATTAAATCTGCTGTGCACGCTCCCAAAATTGCAGTAAGAGTTACTGTTGAAACTTGTTTGTAGCTTTCCCAAAACATTTCTGAGCTCGATGGATTGAACAATTGAAATTGTGGATGAAATAAATACAGTACAACAATTGACATCGAGAGTGAAACTGCGTAAAGCACAATCAATCTTAAAGGAAGAAAGCTCAGTATTTTAAAATCTTTTACTTTTCTAAATCCTGTAGAGTACAAGAAAATTCCTCCGATTAAAAAAGAGACTATAAAAAGTATATTTGCGCGGAAAACATCTATTTGTTCTGCAACTTTTATTCCATAAATAAAAGTATAGTGAGTGACTGCTCCAAAAAAAGCTCCAACTCCGCCCCTAAAAACATCTTTTGAAGTTAAGTTAAGCAAAGGATGATCTATTTTATGAATTACTTCCCGCTCCAGTTTCTCCAATTTTTCTAGAGCAGATAATTCTTTCTCTTCTTCTTTCTCTACGATTTTTTCTTCTTTGCTAATCTCTTTTTCTTTTCTCAGAATACTTTTAAGACTGCTCAAAACTACATCCATTTTTTTATTTAAAATATTTAAGCTAGCCATTTTTAGTCAACAAAAATCATAGTTTCGACGTCAACAATCTATTAACATCCACTTTATCAAAATCTCTTTTGAAAACGTTTTTTACTTTGTTCCACCATCGAGGGTCTTCATATGATTCATTAATCAAGTAAGCAGCTATTTTATTTAACTCTATTGAAGCATTTGCTCTTGGAGCGTGGCTTGTTACAGGAGTTGTTTTTGAAACAGCTTCTAAAACATTCAAATCGTCTGGAATTGTTCCTAAAACAAGAGAATCTGTTGCTTTTTCAATTTCCTCAACAGGAATCTCGAATTTTTTATTTCTTATTTTGTTCAATATCAAACCTTTTATTGGAGTGTTTCTTTGCTTTGCTATTTTTACCGCTCTCATTGTCGCGCTTAAAGTTGGATGATCTGGACTTGTGACAACATACAATTCATCTGAAGCAATCATTGTCGACAAAATTTCGTGGTGAAGATTAGGAGAAGAATCAACTAGAATTACGTCGTAGAATTCTTTCATCGGCTGTAAAAGCTCTCTGAGTTTGTAATGGTCTCTTACTTCTTTGCCTTCAAGAGAAGCAGGAACTACATGAATACTGTCGCTGTAAGGATAGATTGCTTTTTGGAGTGTAGAATTTCCCATTATTGCATCTTGAATTGTTGTAGAATAATCAGAAATTCCAAAATGCATTGCAAGATTTGGCACGCTAAAATTGGCGTCCACCAGTAAAACTTTTTTTCCAAATTCTTTTGCTAAAGATGCGCCTATGTTAGCAGTACAGCTTGTCTTTCCAACTCCGCCTTTCAATGATATTAGTCCTATTATTTTGCCCATGAAAAACCTCTTTTTCTAAATTTGCGAATTCACTTCGTTCATGTCGGAAACTGCCAAAACAGTTTGCATCAGGCAGTTTCCGAGCACACTCGACAACACATTATATTTTAGTATTTTAGTGTGTTGTCGATGTTCAGCAAATTTAATATTTTATAAACTCTTCAGTTTCTTTTGATTAAACTTTTCTTTTTAAGAAAAGTTTATTTTAATATTCAGTCAATTTCTTCACCGATTGATATGTTATTACTGTAGTTGTTCCTTCCTTTCCTCCCATAAGTGTTTCTGTCTTAATAAATTTTCCTTTTTCTAGCACACTTATCCTGCGTTGGAACGTCTTGTAGGTGCCAGAACCTCCAGAGTCAGTGTAACTCTTAAACAACTCTCCTATCTTTTTGCTGGAGTTTTCTTTAACTACATTTAACACCATTCTAGTTTCCCCATCTAAATCAGCACTATTTTTTATTTGAACTCCAATTAATTTTTCTGCTGCTTTTTTGGCATGCTCTAATAGAATTTTTTTAGAGGATGATTCTTCAGCTATTAAGCCAGCTTCTCTCAGCAAATGCAGCCCTACTCTAATATCTTTTGAATCTGCCGCTCTTGCCACGACAAGTTTTAATGCATCTTCTTCCCAAGCATTGTCAACAAACGCATATTCTAATCTTTGTTTTAAGATTTCTTCAGTTTCTTGAGGATTATATTGTTTAAATTCTATTATCTCTGGCAGAAGTCTTGATTTAACTCTATCTTCAAGTTCGTTGAGCCAGTCTTTAAAATTCGTGATTATTATTATTGTTTTTTTGTAGACGTCATTGAGTATTGAATACAAAAATTCGAATTCATCCATTTTATCTATCTCGTCAAAAACAAATACTGCAGACTTTTTGTTCACCATGTTTTTAATGATATCAAATATTTCCTCTGTTTTTTTATTTTGAGTGAAAGTGTAATTCATTTGCTGGCATAAATCCACCAATACTTTGTAAGAAGTATTTTTTTTCCAGCAATTTACATAAAAAGTAACTATTTCTTCAGTATTTTCTTCTAAATCTCTGAGAACCCATCTTGTTGCAGCAGTTTTTCCAATTCCTGGAGCGCCGTAGATAAACACGTTTCTTCCATTTCTCTCCTGCAGGAGAGGCTTTATGCATGAAGCTATATGATGCTGTTGTTGGTCTCGGTACGGCAAAAGTTTTGGCACCCATTCAGGGTCTAAAGCATCTTCATTCTTGAAAATACTCTCTCCGGAACCTAACATCTCTTTGAATAGCGACATACATAGAAGAGTAAGGTTTTTATATATAAGCATTACTATAATATTGCGAATTCATGTGCAAAGCACATTCATTCAGCAATATTATCAAAAGAGGTTTAAATGAGTAAAAATTTTATTATACTGATGACCTTTGTCCTATTAGCTTTTGGCTCATTATTTTATGTTCTCTCGCTTTATTCTGGAGAAGATTTAACAGGAATGCTCAGTGCAATAAGCGGAGACTACAAAAGAGCTAAAACTACTTTTCTTACAAATGCAGATGCAGGAAGTAAACTCGCTCCTCCAACAAGAAGTGGAAATTGTCCAATGTCTACACGAGAAGGAAGATTAATTGTAAATGCTCCTTCTGACGCTACAGTTAGAATTTTGTATGCAGAAACTGGTGCAGAGTTAGAATGCAGAACTGGTGGATTTACAAAAAATATTTGCAGAAGCCAATTCAAAATAAGAGCTTACAAGCCAGATTCTAAAGTTTTTGAAAAAACAGTATTCTTAGGAGCAGGACAAATTGCAACTGTTGATGTTGAATTAAAGCCAGGAGTCTCTAACGAACTTCCTTGCGAAGGAGCAGTTAGTGAAACTATTCCTGAAGTTCCACAGACATTAGCAACTGAAACTGCAGTTCAAGAAACACCAAGTGAGATTTCTTCTACAACAGAACAAACAGCTGAGACTCCAAGTGCAGTTGTTGAAACACCTTCTCAGCCTCAAGAAACTCCAGCACAAGAACCAACACTAGTTGAAGAACAAACACAAACAACACCTACGGAAACACCAACTGAAGCACAGCCAACAATTACTGAAACTCCACTTCCAACTCAGGAAGAAAATACGCCAGTTCAAGAAACTTCTGCAGAAGAAAGTTTAGCATAAAAAAGCAACTCAGTTCCACCAACTGTCTGGATGTTGTAGTATTCTTCCGCTGCCTTGATTTTTAATTATTAATTCTCCTGAAGAAGAATATTCTCCTGCTAGCATCTTTTCAATTTCAGATTCTATTATTGGCAGATATTTTTCTCTAGTTTGCATGATGTGTTCTGTTCTTCTGTTGCAGTGCTCTTCTTTTTCTTTTCTGATTTGTTTTATAGGTCTATTCAAATACTTAGAAATCTTTGCAGTTAAATCATCTGCAGTTTTACAGTTTCTTATTACTTCTAAATCTGATAATTCTTTGTAGCCGAATTGCTTTTGTCTTTCTTTATTTGGAGGAACCATAAACAGAGGTCCGCCTTCTGTAGCTTCAACAAAGTTGTGGAGAAAATTACCTGATTTATTTAAATTCCTCGCATTAACTGCAACATCTGCTATCGCATAATACTCTCTGAGAACTCCAAAAATATTAACTAAATGAATATTATTGCCCATATCTCCCATATAAGGCCCGTCCATTATGCATATTTCAGAAAATTCTTTATTTTCATTTATTAGTTTATCAACCACGACATTATCAATATTAGCATAACTGACAACCAACACAGGAAGAGTTGTTTTAATTCCTGCAATTTCTCTTAATTTATTTTTCAGGTTATCCCTCTTTGATAAAGCGCAGTTTTTAAGAATAGAAATATCTATAAATAAACTTTGTCCAGCATGGTTTCTACCTGAAAAATCAGAATACGTCTTAACATATAAACTTGTACTTGAATCAGAGAAAGATTCATCTAAATTACATCCTTTAAGAATTGAAGAATACGGTTTCAAACCGAATTGATCGAAACAAACTCCCACTCCTGTTTTCTCTTCAAAATTTCTTTCTTTCAAATAATCGTAAAGTGTTTTAAGCGCATAAGCATCTGCCAATTCTTCCGCTTCAAATACTATTTTCCTAGTCATCGCACACTCCCCAATCAGTTTCTGGATGTCTTAATAAATAATTATTGTTTTCAAGAATTAGTCCTGACTTTAGAGTTTTTGCTTTTTCATTCAATATTTTTTCTATTAAAGATTCTATTGCTGGAAGATATTTATCTCTCGATTTCATGATATGTCTTACTCTTTTTCCTAAGTGCTCTCTTTTCTCTTCAATTATTTCTTCAAGAGGCCTGTCCAAATAAGCGACCAATTTATTCAACAAATCATCAAAACTTCCGCAAGTTCTTATTAATTTTTTTCTCGACAATTCTTTGTAGCCGAACTGCTTTCTGTATTTTTCATCAGGTGAAACCATAAACAAAGGTCCACCTTCAGTTGCTTCAACAAAGTTGTGCATAACTTTATTGTAAACAGTCAAATTCGCCACATTAACAGAAGCATCTGCCATAGCATAATAGTCTTTTAGAATTCCATATTTCTTTACAACTATTGCCCCTTTTGGAGTTGACATGTCACCCATCAAATAAATTCGCGACAATTTACTAACTTCATTAACTAAAGTCTTAACATTGCGCTCGTCACAATCCGCATAACCAACAACTAAAACAGGTTTTTCTGTTTCGAGTTTATATTTCCATCTTAGTCTTAATTTTTCTTCAGAACTTAAAAAAAAAGCACAGTTTTTAAGAATTGAAATATCTATTCTTAAATCAATACAATCAGCACATAATATCCGATTTATATCAGAATATGTTCTTATTAACAAATCATCTGAAGAAATATCTTCTTCTAAGAATTTACAATCCTCTAAAACAGAATGCTCTGCATTGTCTTTTGCAAAAACCAACTCAACATCATTTCTTTCTTCAAAGCTATTAAATTTAAGATAATCGTACAAAGTTCTGAGAGCGTAAGCATCTGCTAATTCATCTGCTTCAAGTAATATTGTTCTTGTCAACCTTCTCCCCATCAGCTCTTATTTTGAAGTTAACAAATCTCTATCCCTGTCTTTCCCACAATACCAAATTATTTTTTTTTATTCAACACAAAAAATTTGCTGAATGAGTTTACGAATTCACAAATTTTTACCTGCTAGCATCCGCTTGTCTTTCTAATTCGTTCTTTTTAGAAATTGCTGTTGATTTTGCATCCAATCTGTATGCTGCAATTATTTCTTCGGCAAGAGCTTCTTCCATTACTTTTTTCTTTCCGAAGCTTTTGTCGTATGCTCCTTGGACGAAGTATCTTAATGCAACATCCACTCTTCTTTGAGGAGCGAACTCAACTGATTTTGGATATCTTGCTCCTCCATATTCTATTGTTACTATTTCTTCTCTTGGAGCAGCATTTTCAATTGCTTTAACAAAAACTTCTATTGGATTTTTTTTAATTCTTTCTTCGATAAAAATAAATGCATTTTTAATAATCCCATAAACTGTTGTTGTTTTTCCAGTACAGTGCCCTGAACTTTTCACGTGTTTTTTTGCTTTGTGTCCTGGAGTCATTAATTTGTTGAGCAATCTTTCTACGATAAACAATTTTGATTTGTGGAATCTGTGTCCAGCGTATCTTGCTCCAGTTTTTGGAACAATTACTGCTTCAGTATTGATGTACTTAATTAGTCCAGGATCCTCCACTTTAATTCCAGTTGTACTCCATTTGTTGAATGCTAGTATGTCTACCATTTTATTTTCTCGCTTTCTCCAATTTTCCTGTTAATAAATCTTTAAGACTTTGATCATTTACTTTGATAACTTGCCATCGAACTCCTGGAATATCTCCTTTTGATTTTCCCATTGCCCCGCCGATGCATTCTATTAATACTTCATCGTGTTCATCAACCATTTTAAGTGCTCCATCACGAGGTAAAAATGCAGTAACTTGTCTTCCATTTTTTATTAATTGAACTCTGACGCATTTTCTCATTGCAGAGTTTGGCTGTTTTGCTTCTAGCTGAACTTTTTCTAGAACAAGTCCTTTTGCTTGTGACGCTCCTTCTAATGGGTCTGCTTTTCTTTTCAAGTCTAACACTCTTTTAACGTACGTTTTTTTAAGCCATCTGCTAGTGCTTCTTCTTTTAATTAATGATTTTCCTGAACTTAATCCATTTGCTTTGCCGCTCATTTTTTAGTCCACTCGTAATTCTTTTATATCAAAATGCCTCTTAACTATTGCCTCATTCGCTCTTAATATCGAAGCGTTTCGCCCTATTAAAAGGCCTCTGGTTTTAACGTCAGGGGGGAGTATTATAAATGTTCCGTCCTCCTCTACTATGTCTGCTATCCTCAATGGTGTAACTAAGTTCTTTATAAAGCTTTTTGCTTCGGGAGAAAATTCGACAATTTTAATTTTTTTCTTAAATGTATTTTCCAGTGTTTTTACCGTCGAACCGTGTTTTCCTATTGCTTTTGCCATCTCGTTCTGCTCAACAATAAAAACAATTAGGGCATCAGAAACTATGCAGTCTTTTAATTTTGAGCGAGTTATTTTTTCAAATAAATTCATGTGCTGAATGAGTGCCAAATCGTAGACTGCGTTCACCATTTTTTTATTTTAATACACTAATAACAGAAATCAAGAATGGTTTCTTCAACGCTAATCCTAATTGTTCGTTTGTAAGGTCCAGTTCAAGAACTTCAGTATTTGCAACTTTTGCATTTCTTTGTAAATCTTTTTTTACTGTTAGAGGAATATTTTTTGTTACAAAAATTTTTGAAATTTTGCCTTGCTTCAAAAGTTTCATAGTTCTTAATGTTCCTACTACTAATTTTTTTTCAGTTGTCCATTTTTTTAATTCGTTTGCTGTAAATGTTGCCATTAGTCATCACCACTTCCGATACTTTTTGTTGAGGAAGTTCGCTGAACTTGTTCAGCGTTACTTCCTTTTTTCTTTTGTGCAAAAGATGAAACTACATTTGGAAGTCCTGTTCCTAGTGGAACTGGCTGGTTTATCATAACGTTTTCAACTACTGAGTTAAGGTTGTCTACTTCTCCGCTGAGTGATGCTTCTATTATGTGTTTTATTGTGTTTTCGAAGCTTGCTCTTGCGAGGACGCTTGATTTTTCGCTGACGATTCCGTATCTTGTTAGACCTTTGACGTCTCCTGAACTGCACATTGTGTCTGCGATAAGCATTAAGTGTCTTATGTCGATGTTTAATCCTTGAGATTCTACAACTTTAAATACTTCATCTATTATTGCTTGTCTTGCTGCTTCTATTCCTAAAGTTTTGCTTATTTCATGAATGTCATTTGTAGTTGTTTTTGAAGGTTCAACAAAATCTAATTCTATTATTTTTTTTATATTTGTTCCTGCAGTAATTATGATAAATTCTTCTTTTCTTTTTACTGGAAGCA
The DNA here is from genome assembly GCA_964360565.1 of uncultured Methanosarcinales archaeon. GTDB lineage: Archaea > Nanobdellota > Nanobdellia > Woesearchaeales > ARS49 > CAYHXI01. The sequence goes on from CAYHXI010000007.1 coordinate 8,268, forward strand.
CTTGAGTTATTCCTTTTATTCCGCTGACGTAAGATTCTTTTATTTTTTCTTTTAATTTGTACAAGTCATTTAGTCCTTTTCCTTCACTTTTTTTCAGTTTAACTTCTACTACTCCGTCTTGTATTTTTATTACTGCTTCTTTAATAAGTGCTTTTTCCAACGCTTTTCCTATGTTATTTAAAGTAGTATTATGGTCTTTCATTATAGATTCGTTAAGCGTTAAAACTATTTTGAATTCCATTATGTTCATCGCATATTCTTTAACAAATGTGTTCATTTTAGTTTCTTTTAGAGACATTGCTAGTTCTTTAATGTCTTTTCCTTTATTATGAGGAGATTTTAAGTATATGTCCATTAATGGAGTGGATATTGTTTTTCTTGCGTCAAGAATTTCTATAATTCTAGGAAGTCCTGTTGTGACGTTCATTTCAGCCACTCCCGCGAAGTGGAATGTGTTTAATGTCATCTGGGTTCCTGGTTCTCCCATTGATTCTGCTCCAACTAATCCTACTGCTTCTCCTGGAGCTATTTTTGATAAATTATATTCTTCATAGAGTAATTTAACTGCTTTTTTTAATTTTGAAGCTGGGCATTGCTCCTCTAATTCTCTTAATAATTTTGGAGGAAGTAAGTCTTCGTATTCTTTAAGGTCTGAGTGTGTCATTTTATACGCTCTCCACTATTTTTTTGATGTCAATTATTCCGCTTTCTGTTTTTGAAACATCTAATCCATCTTCTCCATATTTGAACTGGATTATTTTTCTGCTTGCGTCTCTTACAGTTTCGTCGTATTCTACTTTTAAGTCTTGCATTGCGTTTGCAAGTCTTCTGTATAAGTATCCTGATTTTGGAGTTCTTAATGCTGTATCCATAAGACTGTCTCTTCCAGTGATTGAGTGGAAGAAGAATTCTTTTGGATTTAGTCCTTCTTTGAATCCTCTTGCAACAAATCCGTGTGCTTCTGGAGATAAATCTTTTGCTTTGAAACATGATAGTGTTCTGTTTCTGTATCCGCCGTTGATTCGTTTTCCTCGCAGAGCTTGCTGTCCTACAATTGCTGCCATTTGTACTAAGTTAAGTATGTTTCCTCTTGAACCGCTTTCTGCCATAATGATTGTATGTGTTTTTTTGTCTACTGTTTTTCTGATTACGCTTCCGCATGAGTTTCTTGCTTTGTTTAATGTTTCTATTATTTTCATTTCTAGAGTTTCTTGAATTGTTCTTCCAGGGAATGCTTCTAGTGTGCCTGCTTCATATTCTCCAATAAGTTTTGTAACTTCTGATTGTGCAGTTTCTATATTTTGAGCGACTTGTTCTTTTGTTTCTCTGGGCAGATCTGTATCTGCTATTGTGACTGAAAATCCTCTTTTCAGCAGAGTTTCTATTCCTAGTTTCATTATTTTTTGTAGAATTTCAAGTGAGTTTTCTGCGCCGTATTTTTTGTGCAGGCTTCTCAGCATTAAACCTTCTCCATCTCCTCCTATGCTTTTGGTGTCGATGATTCCTGCTGTTAGCACTCCTTCTTTTATGACTACTTCTTCTCCTGATTTGCTTTTTCCTACAAAATCAAAATCATCTGGGATTATTACGCTGAATACTTCTTTTCCTGAGATTTTCTTTTTGTTTGGCAATTTTTTGAAGTCTTGTACTCCTATTGAGCATAATATTTCTACTGCTTCTTCTCTTGTGAATTCCATATCTCTTGTGAGCAGGAAGTTTCCTGAGATTGAGTCTTGCAGTGCTCCCATTACGCTTAATCCGTATCTTGGACTGATAAATTGATTTTGAACAGACATTAATATTTCTGCTTCTGCTCGAGATTCTTCTGTCTGTGGAATGTGAAGGTTCATTTCGTCTCCATCAAAGTCTGCGTTATAAGGAGCACAAATTGCTGGATTTAATCTTAAAGTTTTGCCTGGGAGCACTTTTACTTTGTGGCACATCATGCTCATTCTGTGCAAGCTTGGCTGTCTGTTGAAGACTGCTATGTCTCCATCTTTTAAGTGTCTTTCAACTAAGTATCCTGGTTGTAATTCTTCTAGTGCTGCTTCTTTTGTTTCTTCTGTTATTTTCTTTTTCTTTCCATCTGGACGGATAACATAGTTTGCTCCAGGATATTTTGATGGCCCGTTTTCTACGAATTTTTTTAAGTATGCCATGTTCCAAGTATTTACCACTTCTGGAACGCTGAGCTTCATTGCAATTATTTGAGGAACACCAACTTCATTTACTTCAATCATTGGGTCTGGAGAGACTACGGTTCTTGCGCAGAAGTTTGTTCTTTTTCCTGCAAGGTTGTGTCTTATTCTTCCTTCTTTGCTTTTGATTCTTTCAGTGATTGTTTTTAGTGGTTGTCCGCTTCTATGTCTTGCTGGAGGGAGTTGAGGAACATCGTTGTCGAATAGCGTTGTGACGTGATATTGCAGTAAATCCCATAAATCTTCTATGATTGTTTCTGGTGCTCCTGCGTTTATGTTTTCGAATAATCTTTGATTTATTCTTACTATGTCTCCTAGTTTGTGTGTTAAGTCGTCTTCGCTTCTTTCTCCGCTTTCTAAAGTTATTGATGGTCTTACAGTTACTGGAGGAATTGGAAGCACAGTTAAAATTGTCCATTCAGGTCTTACAACTTTTGGATTTAGTCCAAATAGTAATATGTCATCGTCTGGAATTCTTTCAAGTCTTGCTCTCAATTCTATTGCGCTTAAGTGTTTTTCGTTTTCTTTGAATGCGTATGGTTTGTCTATTGATACTTTGTATTGTTTTGTTTTGCAGTGAGGGCATTTATTTATTGTTTTTAGTGAAGTTACTATTTTTTTGATTGCTTTTCTTCTTCCATCTAATCCTTCTTCTAATTCTGCTTTGTCTAAAATTGCCGCTGCTTTTTTTGTTTTGTCTTCAGGAATAAGTACTCTTCCGCAGTCTCTGCATGTGTATTTCAAAAGGCCATATATAACTCTTACAAATTTAATGTGGATAACCGGTCTTGCTAATTCTATGTGTCCGAAGTGGCCTACGCATTCTTTTAATTTTTGGTTGCAAGTTTTGCATTTCAGTCCAGGGTCTATAACTCCTAAACGGATGTCCATTAATCCTCCGTCTACTGGATATCCTTCTTTGTCGTAGAGTTCAGGAGTGACTATTTTTGCGCTTGCCATTTTTTTAATCATTTTTGGGCTCAGCACTCCAAACACTATACTTTGAACTTGTTTAGAAATAAATCGTCTTGTGGATTCTATTACTTCTCTTGATAATGCTTCTTTTATTATTTCTTTTTGAAGTGGTTTTATGCCTTCTCCTTCTTCTGCGAATTTAGGCTGCTCAGAACTTTCTTCAGCCACTTTTGGAATTGTATCTGCTCCTTCAATTTTTTCATCATCAAGTTGATTTTCAGTCTGAATTGCTGATTTTAATTCTTCTTTCTTTTCTTCTTTCATTTTTTTTCACCAAAATATTAATATTTTCCCTTCAACACTAGTCTCGGATAAATTCCTAAGCTTTTGAATTCATCCAATATAAGTTTAAATGCGTAGCTTAATTCTATATCTGTTATTTCTACGTTTTCTCCGCAGATTGGACAGAGTTTTTTGTCTTTTACTGCATCGTGAATCGCTATTAATCCACAATTTTCACACACAGGAACTATTGTTTTGTCTGAGTCAAATCTTTCTTTTAAGAGCATTGATGCTCCGTGAGCGACAAAAGTATCTTTCTCCATTTCTCCTAATCTTAATCCTCCTTCTTTTGCTCTTCCTTCTGTTGGCTGTCTGGTCAACAGTTGTACTGGTCCTCTTGCTCTTGAATGTATTTTGTTTGATACCATGTGTTTTAATCTTAAATAATACATTGGTCCTATGAAAATTTTGACTTGGAATCTTTCTCCAGTTATTCCATTGTACATTACTTCTTGGCCGTCTTCTCTGAATCCTAATGATAATAATTCGCTTCTTAATTTTTCTTCTGGTTCTGCATCGAATGCTGTAGCGTCTATGTATCTTCCCGCTAGAGCTCCCGTTTTTGAGCCTACTAATTCTAATAAGTGGGATACTGTCATTCTGCTTGGAACTGAGTGAGGGCTGAATATTAAATCTGGAATTATTCCTCTTGTCGTGTATGGCATGTCGCTTTCTGGAACTATTAATCCTACGATTCCTTTTTGTGCGTGTCTTGATGTGAATTTGTCTCCTATTTCTGGAGATTTTGTATCTCTTAACCTTACTTGCACTAATTTATTTCCTTCTTCATTTTCTGTTATTAAGACGAAATCCACTATTCCTTCTTCTCCGTGTTTTAACGAAACGCTGCTTTCTCGTCTTATGTTGCTTGATAAGCTGTATTCATCTAGTGAGCTTAAGAATCTTTGAGGGCTTGTTTTTCCTATAACTACATCTTCTTCTTTTACTTTTGCTTCTGGATAAATTATTCCATCTTCTTCTAAAAGTCTGTAGTCTTTTTCGCTTTTGTATCCTTTTACTTCTTTATCTGGAATTGATACTTGATCCATTAATCCTCCAGAATATCTTAGTTCTTCTGCATTTGCAATTCTGAAATAGCTTGACCTTCCAAATCCTCTTTCTAAGCTTCCTTTATTTACAATAACTGCATCTTCCATGTTGTATCCTTTGTAGCTCATTACTGCAACAACTATGTTTTGTCCTGCAGGATGATGTTCATAATTGATAAGGTCGTGGCCAAATGTTTTTACTATTGGTTTTTGAGGAGTGTGAAGCAAATTTATGTCCATGTCTATTCTTACTGCATAATTCGAAGCGTACAATCCTATGCTTTGCTTTTGGTTTTTTGCTCCTATGCTCAGTCTTGCAGATTGGATAAAGTTTCCGTATGGAACTAAAGCAGTTATGATTCCAACCATTGTTAATGGACTTATTTCTAAGTGAGTATGTTCTGGAGTTAATTCATTTTCTGAAAACGCTAGCAAACAATTTTCTTCTTCTGCAGCATCAATATACTCTATCACTCCTTGTGTAATCAAATCGTTCCAAGTTATTTCGCTTTTGTTCAGCTGCTTTATGTGTTTTTCAGTGAGTAGTGGAACTCCATTTTTTACAGTAATCAATGGTCGTCTCGCTCTACCTCTGTTTGTTTCTACATAAACTTGGTCTAGTTGAGGATTGTATTGAACGTTTAGGTTGCTTGTTTGAAGGTTTAATTTTCTGTTTTCTTTTAATTTTTTTACAAAGTCGTCTCTATTATCAACGTCGCCTACAAATTTTCCGTTTAAAAACACTTCAGTCGTCATTTTTGATTTTTTATTTTTACTTTTTATTTTTTTTCTGTTTTTATTATTTTTGATTTTTTTATTTTTTCTTTTTGATTAAACTTTTTCTTTTCTAAAGAAAAAGTTCATCTTAGACTTTTCAATCCTGCATTTACTAGTAATTTCATCGCTTCTTCTTCAGGAATATCACTACTTATACTTGTCATGAGAGCAAAATTTTTCTTTAATCCTATGTTTGTTCCTTCAGGTGTTTCGCTAGGACATAATCTTCCTAAATGAGTTGGATTTAGTTCTCTTGCTCGGAAATTCTCTTGAGTGTTCGACAGTGGGCTCGCAACTCTTTGCAAGTGGCTTAAAGTGTTGAGATGATTTAATCTCTGTATTCTTTGTGAGATTCCTTTTCTTCCTCCAACCCAGTTTCCTGTTGCCATTGCACTGTATATTCTTGAAGTAAGAAGTTTGTCTCTTATGATTATTTTTATTGAAGGGAATTTTCCTCTCTTAACTATTCTTTGGAAGTTGTACAATATGTCTCCTATCAGAACTTTTAAGTTCATTCTGAATAAGTCCATCAGCAAGTCTCCGCTCATTTTTATTCTTTTGTTTTCGTAATGGTCTTTGTCATCTTCAGGCATTTCTTCGTTTGCGACTAAAATATATTTTCTAAGCATTTTGCACAAAGTGTATGCTTTGAATATTCTGTCTTTTCTTTCTACGCCGACGTGTGGCAGTAAGTATTTATCGAGAAGTTCTGTCATTCTTTGCAATCTTATTTCTCTTGTTTGGGTTATACCCATCTTTTTTGCTAAGTAATCCATTGCGTCTTCTTCATTTTTTATTCCAACAAATTCAAACAAATTAATCAATACTTCATCATATTGTTTATCTTTTGAAACAAATCTTACTAATTCTTCATCTTTTAACAGCCCTAATGCTTTCAACACTACAATGAATGGAACTCTTTTCACTCGAGTAAATGATAAATAGAAAATTCCATCTTTTAATCGTTCTACTGAGTGTGGAATTTTTAGTGATTTTTGTTCGGAGAAAATTTTTCCAACATATTTGCTTGTTCCTGTTGTTGCTTTGTTTACCAAAAATTTGTTTGATGCTAAATCTTCTATTTTTACTAGCACTCTTTCAGTTCCATTTATTACAAAGTATCCTCCTTGGTCATAAGGGTCTTCTCCTTTTTCTATTAATTGTTCTTGATTAAGTTTGCTTAAGTGACAGAAATTGCTATGAAGCATTATTGGAAGGCTTCCTATCTGAGTTACTATACTTTCTCTTTGAACATCATTTATGTGCGAGCTTATTTCCATGAATATTGGAGAAGAATAGCTTAATTTTCTTAGTCTTGCTTCAGTTGGATAAATTGCTCTTCTGCTTCCGTCCGCTTCAGTTATTTCTGGTTTGGTAATCCAGATTTTATCCAGGCGGATTTTGAAGCTTTCTACTTCACTGGGAATTATTGTTGGCTCTATTTCTCTGTTTTCATCTACAATACTTTGAAGTTCTCTTTCTACAAAATAGTTGAATGACTGAATATCTGAATTTACAAAACTGTTGTCGCTAAAATATTTTTGTATTAAAAGTCTTGAGTAGTTTGCCATTCATTCTCTCCTATACGTTTACGACTCTTCTGTAAAATAATGATTGACCTGCAGTTGCGCTCTGTCTTTCTATTTTTATTATGTCTCCTTCTTTGACGCTTAATTCTTCTATTGCAGGATCAGTAATTAGAATTTTTGGAAACTCTCTGAGAGTTGTTGAGTATTTGTCGAGAAGCTCTTTTTTTTCTTTCTCCCCCACTTTAATATGTTTTGGAACAAGTGCATGGTCTTTGACGGTGAACTTTGACATTGTTTTCCTCCTATATAAAGGTTGTAACACGGGCCGGACGAGACGTTCACAAAAAAACGTTGTCGTTTAATTTGTTTCGAACTCGCGACCACCTCATTAAAAGTGAGGTGCTCTACCAGGCTGAGCTACCGGCCCACAACCATCTGAACCTTTTAACGCTCTGGCCGGGATTTTCAATTTTTGTTTTTGAACCCGGGTCGGAGCCTATCTATGGATAATCCTCGACAGGGCTCCATCCTAGGCCACTAGACTACCAGAGCAAAGTCAGTGTGACGTGATATACCGAACGAAAGCACTACCTCTACCGACTGAAAATTTTTGTTTTCAATGATAGAATATAGTTAAGGCTCTCATTTTAGGCATTATACCATAAAATCTCGAGTTGTTTATAAAGGTTTCTATTAAAAAATGTTTTGTGTTTTTTCGCAAATATTTAAAAACGCAATAACTTTATTGGAAGAAGAAATTAACAAAGACTCCATCTTAGACTTAATCAAAACAGGAGAAGGAATCACATTAGAATTCAAAACAAATATTTCTAGTAATTTGGGAAAAGAGATTTGCGCTTTTGCCAATACACAAGGAGGAAAAATACTTTTAGGAGTTGGTGATTCAGGAAATGTTATTGGAATTAAAACCACAAATGAGTTAAAATCACAAATTCAAAGTTATGCGAGAAATATCAATCCTTTAATCAACATAGATATAGAAACTGTTGAAGATATTTTACTAATACAAGTTCCAGAGGGGGACAAAAAGCCATATTCTGTAAACGGACAATTTTTTCTTAGAATTGGAGCCAATTGTCAGCAGTTGAATAGAGAAGAAATACGAGACTTTTTTCAAAAAGAGAATCTCATTTTATTTGATAATCAAATCAATCAAAATTTTAACTTTGAAGAAGATTTTGACAAAGAAAAATTGAAAAAATTTTTAGCTCTAGCAAAAATAACTGACAATACTGATAAAAAAGATATTTTAAGAAATTTGTTTTTGCTGGATGGCGAATACTTGAAAAATGCAGGCGTTTTATTCTTCTGTAAAGATGTCAAAAAGTTTTTTATTGGAGCAACAATTACCTGCGTGTTGTATCAAGGCAATAATAAGACAAACATACTTGATAGAAAAGAATTTGACTCAGACATCCTTTCAAATTATAATAACGCATTGATTTATTTATTTTCTAAGCTAAATACTAATTATATCATAAAAAGAGAAAGAACTGAAAAATTAGAATTGCCCGAAGAAGCACTAAGAGAAGCAATCATAAATGCAGTTGTTCACAGAGACTACTTTTCAACAGGACATATCCAAATAGATATTTATCTTGACAGAGTGGAGATAAACAATCCTGGAGGATTAATCAAAGGGCTCAGTATGAAAGATTTTGGCATAGTGAGCCTTCCAAGAAATCCATTAATAATGGACTTAATGCTCAGAGTACAAAAAGTTGAAAAAGTAGGTTCAGGAATAAAAAGAATAAAAGATACAATGAAAGAATACAAATTAAATGTTAAATTTGAAAGCACAGGATTATTTACACTAATTATCAAAAGACCCACCCCCCTAATCACCCCCCTAATCACCCCCCCAATAAATTTAACTCAGCTTGAACAAAATATACTAAAACTGATTGAGAAAGACAATAAAATCACTAAAATAACCCTATCTACCAAATTAAATATTGGAGAAGACACAATCAAAGAATATCTATCAAAATTACGCAAAAAAAACATCATAAAACGAATCGGCACAAAAGGAGGCCATTGGGAGATAATAAAATAAAAAATTTGGAAACACTAAAATGCCTCAAAAAACCTTACTCTGAGAAGGATGTTGAAGAAGATAGTTTCTGGGCAGAAGGAAGTTTCATTGAATCAATTAGTATCGAAGAAATGAAGCTGAAAGAACGCACCATCAACATGAAAAACACCGAAGAAATGAATTACAATTGCAAAAAGTGTAATGTCAAAATATCTGCGCATAATAACGATTGGCATGCACACATGTGCGATAGATATTTTTGGAGGAGTATGGGGAGTGGGAAAAAGATTTAACAATTAAGAAAAAAAAAGTTCTTAAGTATAATTTTCTTTAATATATTGTATTGGACGGTTTTTCCAATAGTTTTCAAATATTTTTTGAATTCTTAATCTAATATCCATCTCAGCAATTTCTGATTTAGGCACATCAAATTCAGTTTTACTTACTTCTAATTCTAAGCTCATCTACTTCCTGCTCCACTCAGTGTATCCGCATTTGCCGCAGTTAACTCTGTCTTTGTGCTGTGCCATTATGTATCCTTGGCCGCATTTTGGACAGAATTTATTTTTTCTAGAAATCGATTCTCCTTTTTTTTCGTAGAGTTTGTAAAGTTGAAGTGGTTTTCCTTTTTTCTGAGGAGGAGCACTTGCTGGTTTTGGTTTTTTTTCGTCTGCCATTTTACTTCTTAACCTCTTCTGCAGGAGGAGTAGCAGCTCCATCTTTCTTCTTTTTCTCTAGCTCAATTGATTTTAATGCTTCTGGAGAATCGTAAACTACTGCTTCAAATGTTGCAGTTCTTGCACCAAAGTCAGTATAAATATTTTTTAAAATTATAACCTCCTCTGAAGATTTGGTTTTTCCTGCTAAATCTTTCTTTACTTCAGCATAGCTTGGTGTTGCTTTATCAAACTTTAAAGTTCCTGAAACTAGCTTTCTTCCCAATAAAGATTGTTTCTTTTCAGATGCTATATTTAATTCCATGTAAAAAGTCAATAGTAGCAAAGTATTTATAAAAGTAACGGTTAACTGCGTTTATGCAGTACTCAAAGCTCGCAAAAACATACACTGAACTTGAAAATACTACAAAGCGACTTCAAAAAACTCATCTTCTTTCAGAATTTCTTAAAACAGTCTCAGATGATGATTTAGAGCACGTTATGCTTTTGCTTGAAGGAAGAGTTTTTCCTGCATGGGATTCTCGAGAGATTGGAGTTGCTGCGCGAACTATTTTGAAAGCCATAAGCGTCGCAACAGGCAAAGAAGCTGAAAAAATAGAGGAGTTATGGAAAAAAATTGGTGACTTAGGAAAAGTTGCTGAGCAGTTGATGACTAAAAAAACTCAATCCACTTTGTTTTCGAAAACTTTGAGTTCGATAAAAGTTTTTGATAATCTTCAAAAGATTGCTACAATGGAAGGTGAAGGAACTGTCGATAGAAAAGTAAAACTTATTGCTGAACTTCTAACCAGTTCTACTCCTGAAGAAGCAAAATACCTTGTTAGAACAATAATTGGAGAACTCAGAGCAGGATTGGGCGAAGGAACAATAAGAGATGCCATTTTATGGGAGAATTTTGGAAAAGAGATAGGCATAAAATATGATGAAAAAGAAAAAAAATTAGATATGGACGACAAAATAAGAGAAAAATATAATTCATACTCGACTGCAGTTCAGGAAGCATATGATGTTGTAAACGATTTTGCTAAAGTTGCAAAGCTCGCGAGAAAAGGTTTGAAAGTGTTGGGAGAGGTTTCACTTGAACCGGGAAAGCCCATGAAAGTCATGCTTTATCAAAAAGCAAAAGATATGAATGAAGCTTTTGAAACTGTTGGCACTCCTGCAATTATTGAGTTTAAATACGACGGATTTAGACTTGTAATTAGCAAGAAAAAAAATAAAATAATGCTCTTCACAAGAAGACTAGAAAACGTTACTGAACAATTTCCAGATGTTGTTGAAGCAGTAGAAAAATATGTTGAAGGAGATGAATTTATCCTTGACTCTGAAACTGTTGGATTTGATGTTAAAACAAAAAAATATCTTCCATTTCAAAGTATTTCTCAGAGGATAAGAAGAAAATATGACATAAAAGAAATTTCTGAAAAATTTCCTGTTGAGATTAATGTTTTTGATATGGCTTTTTTCGAAGGTAAAAGTTTGTTGAAGACTCCTTTCGAAGAAAGAAGAAAAATAATTGAAAAAATAATAAAAAACAAACCTTTTGTAATCAAGATTGCAGAGCAGTTTGTGACTTCAGATATTAAAGAGGCAGAAAAATTTTACAAAAAATCTCTCGAGGCAGGAAACGAAGGAGTGATGGTTAAGAAGCGAGATGGAATTTACAAGCCAGGTTCAAGAGTAGGGTATGGTGTGAAAGTAAAGCCAGTCATGGAAACTCTAGATTTAGTTATTGTCGGTGCAGAGTGGGGCGAAGGAAAAAGGGCTGAGTGGTTGAGCAGTTTCGCAATTGCTTGTCGAGATGAAGAAACTGGAGAATTTTTAGCAATAGGACAAGTCGGCACGGGAGTTAAAGAAAAGGAAAACGAAGAAGAAGATGTCTCTTTCGACCAGCTTACAAAGCTTTTGAAGCCTTTAATACTTTCCGAGAAGGGTAAAGAAGTGAAAGTAAAACCTAAAATTGTTATCGAAATCAACTACGAAGAAATTCAAAAGAGTCCAACATATAATTCTGGCTATGCTCTTCGATTTCCTAGAGTTATTCGCCTGCGAGAGGATAAATCTCTAGATGACATTTCTACTTTACAAGACGTCGAAAAGTATTATGAAGAGCAGAGAGGAAGGGGGAGGTAGGAGTAGTTTGTGAAGAGCGGCAGGCAGTATTTTTGGGTCATGAGTCAGGTCAAAAAATCTATTTTTCGACATATGATATCATAAAATTACGATATTAAATATCATATGATATAACCTATCGAAAAGTTTATATACTTACTATCATATCAAGTCTGCATGAAAATCGAAGAACATTTGAGAGCTTTGAAAGAAAGCGTTGAAGAAATAGAAGATGCCATATCAAAAGGCTCTGAAAAAAGACAAAGAACTATAGGATTCCACACCTCAGCAGGCGCAGTTGATATGATTGAGATAATTCTTCACAAAAGAAAACTCATAGATCCTGGATTTATTGTTAAACATGAATGGTTCAATTCTGATAGAAAAATAAAAGAAAAGATTTCTTTTGAATTTCCAGCAAAATCAAGAATAATTAATTTAATAAAATCCATAGAAAAAGAAAGAAACAAACTTTGTTATGGACGAGCTAAAACACAATCAATATTAAGTGAAGTTATTCAAAATTTCTTCAAATTAAAAGAAATATTTGAAGAAGGAGAATATAATGAACTTTAAATTAATATCTTATGCAATGGATTGTATATCACACAGTTTACAATTCCTGAGAGAAGATGCAGAACATATAAAAGAAATAATACTATTTGGAAGTGTTTCCCGAGGGGAAGATGGCAAAGAAAGTGATATTGATTTATTTTTTAATACAAAAAAAGAAATGGAACAAAAAATTATCTCTGCAAAAGAAAAATTTCTAACGTCACAAAGAGCAGAAAAATGGAAGCTTCTAAATATAAAAAATGAAATAAATATACAATCAGGAGATTTAGATGAAGAAGAAGGACTTAAAGAAAGTATAATATCTAATGGAATAGTTCTCTTTGGAAGATACTCTCCAAAAGAAGAAAAAGAAAGAGCGACTTTATTCACAATTCATGTAAAAGAAAAGGCGAGCGAAAATCTTAAGTTGTGGAGAAAGATTTACGGATACAAACAAAAAGTTGGGAAAAAAACATATCAAATAAAAGGCCTTTTAGAACAATACGCTGGAGAAAAAATTGGACGGGGAGCATTCATAGTAAAATCACAATACTCCAACCAAATGCATACATTTCTAAAAAAATTAAAAGTACCGCACGAATTTAGAATTATTTGGATTTAGACAGATGCAGAGTGGGGCGAAGGAAAAAGGTCTGAGTGGTTGAGCAGTTTCGCAATTGCTTGTAGAGATGACGAAAGTGGAGAATTTTTAGATCTTGGTCAAGTCGGCACAGGAATTAAAGAAAAAGAGAATGAAGAAGGAGATGTTTTTTTCGACCAGCTTACAAAACTTTTGAAGTCTTTAGTAATTTCTGAGAAGGGAAAAGAAGTCAAAGTAAAACCTAAAATTGTTATTGAGATAAATTACGAAGAAATACAAAAAAGCCCAACATATAATTCTGGCTATGCTCTTCGATTTCCGCGAGTGATTCGCTTGCGAGAAGACAAATCTTTAGAAGACGTTTCTACTTTACAAGACGTCGAAAAGTATTATGAAGAACAGAGAGGAAGGGGGAGGTAGATTAAATTCTAATCACCTTAAAACTCTTTTTATCTATTGCTTCAATTCTTACTTTTGTTCCTAAAGCCATTCCTAATCTTTTTATTCCTTCTGGAAGCAATAGTGCAAGTGAATTTCCTACTTTACTTATTTTCTTTTTCATGTCTAAGTGTTCGTGCATTTCTAGGATAGCTCTGCCTTCTCGAAGTTGGTCTAAAGTAAAAGTGTTTGCTCCGCATTTTGCACAAACCATCGCTCGCATATAATGTCCTTCAACTTTTGCCAATCCTTCTTCAAAATAATCTCCGCAGTCGCATCTTATCTTCCTTCTTTCTTCCATGCTGTTCTCACCTCTATTCTGTCGCTTTTGAAAAACGCCACTATAGTATAAGTTAGGTGCTCTTTTCCAGAATATTTCTCGAATACTAATTTTCCAGGCCATAAGCTTCTAAACATAACCACCTTCCCTTCTTTGATTGTTTCGATGCATATTTCTTCATCTATATTTCGGTGTTTTCTTTTGAAAAAATGTTTGTTGAAAGTTATATTTGCATCTTTAGGATTCAACCTTTCCAAATGCTTCTTAATCCAAAATGGAACATAGTTATTACTCATGTTATAACACCTATTTAAACCTTACTACTAATTTCACAGAAGAATTCACAAATTCGTCTTTATATGTCTTGCCAAACTTCTTCCGCAAATCTTCCGGTAAAAGCGCAAAGTTTGCGGACTCAGCCGGAAAAAAATGTAAAAAACACTCAATTTAGTAAAGAATTTTCGGATTCAGCGGAAAATCTCAACCCACCACCTTCTCTTCCAAATCTGCTGGATTAAAATTTCTTCCTAGTTCTTTTATTTCTATTTCTTTAATCTCTCCAAAAAGATATTTGTATGGTTGGGTCAACAACTCTCTACAAAAAGAGCCATCCTCAACTGCAGTCGCTACAACTTCTAAGAAACTGCCGTGGTAAATAGGTCCGATTTTGCTACGACCACTTCCCCAGCCAGTCACTTCCCACAATCCAGTTTTCTCTAGAGAACATGATTCTCCCCTCAATATTGATGTTTCCAAATACGCACTCACTCTTTCAACCACTTTACTTTTTTCCATTTTTGCATCTCTCTAACTTTTTACTTTCGCTTCTAAATCACTTGGCTCTATTTCTTTTTCTAATTCAATAATTTGTGGAGCAACATATGGTACAACATATCCCACATTTCTCGTAGACCTTCTTTTTATAATTGATGAATAATCCGCACTCTCATAAAAACCATATGTTTGAACTGCTTTTGCAACAGCATCCAAAAATCTTCCGCCATAGACTCCTAACTCTCTCCTCGCTCCATCTCCGCCATCTCCTCCAACTACTCTCCACACTCCAACTTGTTCGAGAGGATATCTTCTTCTTTCCTCAATAGCAATTTCCAAATATGTCTTTATGTTTTCAATCAATTTTTGCTTTTCCATTTTATTCACCTCCAAATCTTCACCACTACCCACAGACTACCGACTACCGACCACTCTCAATCCTTTATCGTCTGCATTATCAACAAATCTTCTGTTGTTAATTTTCCGCCTTTGGATATTTTTTGCTGAACTTCGTCTTGCAAGTCAGATAATTTTTTCTTTTTTGCTTTGACTTTCTCTTCTCTGAATTCTTTTCTTTCCACATTAAGTTGTTTAGAAATATCAGTATAAGGTCTTGCTTTTTCATCTAGTTTTTTGCCAGATTCATCTACTTCAGCTATTTTCAAATTTATTTGCTTCATTAATTCATCTTCTTGTTTTTTCAATTCGTCTATTTTTTTATTGTTCTCAATTATCTTTTCGTGTCTTTCTTGGCTGTGTTTTGCTTTTTCTTGTATTTCTTTGTGAAGTACATTTGCTTGTGGTCTGAGAGAATCTACTTCTTTAGAGATTTCTTTCTGTTTGCCGAACTGAGAATATACTTTTTTTGCCTGCTCATATTTTTTCTTCAAAACGTTTATCACTTTCATTAATTGTTTTTCTTTTTCAAAAGACACTACTTCTGTTTCTAGTTTGAAATTAAGCCTGTCTAATTGTTTTTTCATTTCTTGAGGAGAAGCATCGATATGTTCTTTCACTGCAACTGCTTTTCTTTCTTCTTTTCCTTTTTTTAGTTCTTCAACTTTGCCGGCAACTTGAGTGTTTAGAGTGTCTCTTTTTACCTTAGATTGTTTGACTTCAGAAGTTAATTGATTTCTTTCTTGTCGCAATTTTTTATTTTGAGAGATAAGAGAAACTATTTCTCTAGAGATAGAATTTTTTTTATCTATCAATTCTCTTTTTTGACTGCTTAATTCATTAAGCTTGTTCCTTAACTGCTGAAGTTCCTCTCCAAGTGAATTCAGTTGTTTGGTTAAACCTTCTTTTTCTTGCGTTGAAAGCATTATTTATCACTTAATTAATGTTATTTAAAAACTATTCGAAAACTTAAAAAAAAATAATAAAAAATAAAAAAGTTTTATCCGAACAGTGCGCCGAGTCCTGCTGCCGCTGCCTCTTCGCTCTTTTTCTCTTCTTCTGCGGCTTTCTTTTTATCTTCTTTCTTTTCTGCTGCAGGGGCTGCTGAAGGCGTGGCAACTGATGCAACTACTGCTGCTTTTTCAATTGCTTCTTTAATATTAACTCCCTCTAAGGATGCGACTAGTGCTTTTGCTCTTGCATCGTCTGCTTTTCCTCCTGCTGCCTCAACAACTTTCTTCACTGTTGATTCGTCCAATTTTCCACCCAGCTCGTGGATCAATAATGCTGCATATACGTATTCCATTTTATTAATACCTCCTGAGTATTATTTTTCAATTTATATTTTGTTTATTTTACCAGTTCTTTCAAAGCGCTCATTTCTCGATGTGCTTTTGCAAGTACATCTCCTACAACGCCTTTTGCAAGGATTCCCTGCGAGACTGCAAGTCCTTTTGCATTTCTGAAAGCGTTCTGTAATAGTAATTTTATTGTTCCTTTTGAAACATATGAGGCTTCAACAGCTAAGTTTGTTGCGTGCTGTATCGCGCTTGTTAATCTTTGTGCGAATACTTTTTCATCAATATCCAAAATATTTTTCTGATAAATTACTCCTTTTTCGAAAGTGCAAACTAAGTTTAATCCGATTTCCATTGGCAATATTCCCAGTCTTGTTATCATGGATGCTAATGCTGCGCTGAATGCTTCTCCTTCTTTTATTACAACTTTGTCTTCTTTGATAACTATTTTTCCTTCTTGCACTCCTGCTTTAATTCCCAGCTGGCTTAATTCTCCTATAACTGGACCTGGAGCGAATGGTGTTGGTCCTGCAGGAACTAAGATATCTTTTGGAGATAATTGTCCTGGTTTTGCGGCGGAAGGAGACTTGCTCTTTTTTATTATCTTGTAAAGTAAGAATGGATTTTCTTTTGTGAAAAGCAGAGCAGGAATTCCTTTTAAGTATGGTTTGAGATTTTCTATTCCTTTCACATCATTTTTTAATTGTTCTAAAGCAATATTCATTATTCTTCTTTTTGTCATGAATATTTCTACTTTTCCTCTCAGTTGTCTTCTCATTTGTTGATATTGGGAAGATGGAAGATTTTGTAAATTGATGACGCTAACTATAGGGTATTTTCTAAATAGCTCTAGCATTTTCTTTACGTCTTCTTTCTTTCCCGGTGCAACATGTGCTTTTTGAGGTGCCATTTTATTTGTTTTTTACTTCCTCGCTTATTTTAACTGGTTTTCCCATTGTTAGTTTGAGTGACATGTTCTTAATGTTATTTTTTTCTGAAGGTAGCGCACCTACAATCGCGTTGTAAATCGCCACAAGATTATCTGAAAGTTGTTCGTTGGACATACTTTCAAGGCCGACACTGCACTTCATACTATATTCTGTTTTTGCTTGAACTCTTACTGTTTTTTGAAGTCTGTCCACAAGAATTTTTAAATTTGCATTTGGAGGAACTACACATCCTGCTTTCGGGTTTGGCATTCTTTTTCTTGGTCCTAAAACACTACCGAAAATTTTTGCGATCTCTGGCATTATGTTTGCTTGAGCGATAAAGAAATCATATTCGTTTGCAAGTTTTTTTATTTCTTTTTTGTTGCCTGTATATCTTGGAAATTGGTCGTTGGAAATTACTAAGTCACAATTTTCTTTTGCAGTTGCAGCAAGTTCTCCACCTATTATTGCGCAGGTTTTAACTTTTTTTCCTCTTACATGAGGTAATGAAATGAATAAGTCTAATTGATTTTCTGGTTTTTTTAAGTCTAAATCTTTAAGATTAATTATGAAGTCAACACTCTGAGAAAACTTTCTTTTAATTGCATCCTTTCTGACTTGTTCCAGTATTTTGTTTGCTAAACTTTTATCCATTCATCTCCCTCCTACGCTAGGTAGTAATACGGGTTATAATGGCTGTAAGAAGCTGTTTATTTATAAATTTAATGCTTTGCAAAATATTTAGAATATTCAGTATTTCTTAATCTACAAAAGATAAGATTTAAAAACAACCTCGAACAACTAACTATTTATGTTCTACAAAGTCGAAGTAAAAGACCATGTAAGAGTGCCTTCAATATATCTAGGAACTGATGTGAAAGATTCAGTTTTAAAGAGCGCAAAAGATAAATATGGAGGACACATTGAACCAGAGTTAGGCATAGTAGTAGATATAACTGGAGTGAAAAACGTTGATGAAGGAAAAATAATTCCTGAAGACGGCGGAGTTTATTATGAGAGCGTTTTTGAAATGATAGTTTTCAAGCCAGAACTTCAAGAAGTTGTGCACGGCAGAATTAAAGATATAACTGATTTTGGAGCATTCATGACTCTAGGTCCAATAGATGGAATGATTCACATTTCTCAAACAATGGATGATTTTGTAAGTTTTGCAAAAGACAAAGTTTTAACAGGAAGAGATTCTAAACGAGCTCTAAAAGTTGGAGATTTATGCAGAGCAAGAATTATTGCAGTTTCATTAAAAGATGTTACAAATCCAAAAATAGGCTTGACTATGCGACAGCAAGGCTTAGGAAAGCCAGAGTGGAGTGTAGAAGAATTAAAGAAAGCGAAAGCGCCTAAAGAAGAAAAGCAAGATAAAAAGGAGAAGAAGAAAAAATGAAAAAGAAAGTATGTAAAAGATGCAAACTCTTTTACGATGGCCATGAATGCCCTCAATGTAAAGTAAGTGCAGAAGCAACCAGTTGGAAAGGAAGATTACACATTCTTGATACTAAAAAATCTGAAATTGCAAAGAAAGTTGGAATTGAAGTTGACGGTGAGTATGCGATTAAGGTTGTTTAGAA
>CAYHXI010000008.1:0-23636 GCA_964360565.1 uncultured Methanosarcinales archaeon
CTTCAACTCTATAGGGTTTGATATGGTTTTGTCAAGAAGAGTGAGCTCTTACAAATATTTCTGTCTTGGTAGAATACCTCTCATAAGATTTACTGTAGCTCCCCAAGGGTTATTCAAAAAATCTGGAGAAGTAATTTCTATTTCAGTTTGAACCCCTACTTGTTCTTTTGGAGCGATCATGACCCATAATTATACACAATAACGCCTGCCATTGTGCTTATTTATGAATAAAATGTAGTTTAGACATTTTTTCGAACAAAAATACTTCGTCCTGAAGATTCCAATATATGGTTCTTGGTTTTTTAAAACCTGTCTTGACTATAAAATCAAAAAGTTTTTTTCGATTATATTTATTTAAATAATAACCATCTGAATGTAAAATAATTTTATCTTTAAAAAAGATGCTAGGCCTAATAAACATTGAAAGTATTAGATATTTTTTCGTTACTCTGGTAAGTTCATGAATTATTGCTTCATAATATTTATGGTGTTCTATAACATCTTTTGATAAGACTATGTCAAAATACTCATCACTAAATTTTAAGTCACTTAGGTCTTGCGTAAAAAATTCATATTTTTTATCTGTTTTTAGATTTTCTCTGGCCATTTTTATTGCTTTAGAGTTGCTATCTACACCAATATATTTTCCTAAGAAATTATTTTGCAAAAGGCGATAGCCTTCTATTCCAGTATTGCATCCGGCATCAAGTAGTCGAGTATGCTTATCACTTACAGAAGTTATATACTTTTCAATTGCACTGCGAGTATTTTGTTGACCGGTCTTGTCAAAATCTTTTGAATAAGCGGGTCCGACTATTCCCTTAATTTTCTGCCAATAGGTTTTCATCAATTAAATATTATAGTTGATGGTAAAATTATAGGTAAGATTTTAAATCTGCTCAAATTTTTATTGTTGATTACAAACATAAAACAGTAAGTATATATGTTGCTTTCCTTTCGACCAGGTCCTTCAAACATCAGATGCTTATAACCGTCGAAATTTTAAAAAATTGATTAGAGTTTTTGAAACTGTAGTCAAATTCAAGCAGGTTTAAAACCTAAACTAAGTCCATGATAACATAGATAAAATAGAAATGCAACACCATTGTGGAGGGTGTATAATGTTTATGTTATTAATTACTGATAATACTTATGTATATTGCCATCGGAATATTTGTTCTAGTAGCTGTTTATCTGGTTGCCAGTTATAATGGATTTGTTGTTTTAAAAACCCGAATTCAAGAAGCACTGTCTGGAATTGATGTCCAATTAAAAAGACGAGCTGATCTAATTCCCAACATTGTCGAAACCGTTAAGGGATATGCTAAGCACGAAAAGGGAGTTTTTACCGAAGTCACTAAAGCTCGTACTGCTTTAATGGGAGCACAGTCCCCCCATGAAAAAGCTCAAGCAGATAATATGTTAACCGGTGCTTTAAAGTCCCTGTTTGCCGTTGCTGAAGCATACCCTGATTTAAAAGCCAGTACAAACTTTCAAGACTTACAAAGACAGCTAGAAGACACAGAAGACAAAGTCGCTTATTCTCGCCAATTTTATAATGCCAATGTCTTAGACTTTAACGCAAAAGTGCAGATGTTTCCTTCGAACTTGATTGCCAATGCTTTTAGCTTTAAAGCTTTTGAGTTCTTTGAGGCAGAGGAAGAAGCAAAAAAAAGTGTCAAAGTGAAGTTTGATTAAAAAAATGACAGTTTATAATCAAATTGCGGAAAATAAATATAAAACATTCTTCATTATGTTTGTCTTTATTCTGATTTTTTCTGCATTTTTCTTTTTGTTGGGAAAATATTTTGATTCACCCTGGATATATTTTTTCTTGGGTTTTTCTATTTCTTTGCTTTCCTCAATTGGTAGTTATTTTTATGGTGATAAATTAGTACTTTTAACAACTGGCGCACAGCCGGCTGATAAAATGAGATTCTTTGACTTTTATACCGTGACGGAAAATTTGGCTTTAGCCTCTGGCGTTCCCTTACCTAAACTTTATGTAATCAACGATCCTTCACCTAATGCTTTTGCAACAGGGCGTGACCCAAAACACGCTGTTGTCTGTGTCACAACCGGCTTACTCCAGATCATGAACCGGACTGAACTTGAAGGCGTTATTGCCCATGAAATGAGCCATGTCAAAAACTACGATATACTTCTGGTTTCAATTGTGGCCGTACTTGTAGGGACTTTAGCCTTAATTTCTGACTGGGTTATCAGAAGCATGTGGTGGGGAAATCGATCAGATGATAATAGAAGTAATCGTAATCCAATTTTTTCTGTTTTTTTTGTAATCTCATTAATTCTGACACCAATTATTGCAACCATAGTCCAGTTGGCAATATCTAGGAAGAGAGAATATCTGGCTGATGCTTCGGCAGTCCTTTTGACTCGATACCCAGAAGGTTTGATCAATGCTCTAGAAAAATTAAAAAATAACCATCAATCCTTAAGACGAGCCAGCTCCTCAACCGCTCATCTATTTATTGATAATCCATTCAAGAAAAAAAGCGCCTCCTTTTTTTTAAATCTGTTTTCAACACATCCGCCGATTGAAGAGAGGATTAGGATATTAAAGAGCATGTAATAATTAAATGTCATCTTTTTTAATCTTGACAAAATTTTTTGTTAGTAGTATCGTATTCTAATTAAACTTATGGTTAACCAACTAGGAAGAAATTTAGCCCAGATGTTAAAAGGCGGAGTGATCATGGACGTGGTGAATGTCGAACATGCTAAAATTGCCGAAAAAGCTGGAGCTGTGGCGGTTATGGCGCTTGAACGAGTGCCGTCTGATATTCGGGCTGCAGGAGGAGTTGCCAGAATGTCTGATCCTACAAAAATTAAAGAGATTCAAAAGTTCGTCACTATTCCTGTTATGGCCAAGTGCCGTATAGGACATTTTGTAGAGGCACAAGTTCTTGAGTCTCTTAAAGTTGATTTTGTTGATGAAAGCGAAGTGCTAACTCCTGCTGATGAGGAATTTCATATTGACAAAACCAAATTTAAAGTTCCCTTTGTTTGTGGATGCCGCGATTTGGGAGAAGCCCTTCGCAGAATTGAAGAAGGGGCGGCTATGATAAGAACAAAAGGAGAACCTGGTACCGGGAATATAGTTGAAGCAGTCAGACATATAAGAGCGGTAAACAAAGGTGTTGATGAACTTAAAGCATTACTAAAACAAAAAAAATCTACAAAACTAAAAGAAAAAGCTAAAGAATATCGTGTTTCTTATGATTTAGTTCTGCAAGTTGCAAAACTGGGACGATTACCAGTGGTAAATTTTGCCGCCGGCGGAATTGCCACACCATCTGACGCAGCTCTTTGTATGCAACTTGGTGTTGATGGTGTTTTTGTTGGATCAGGAATTTTTAAAAGTGACGACCCAATAAAAAGAGCAAAAGCAATAGTTGATGCCACCGCTCATTTTAATGATCCCAATAAAATAGCCAAAGCTAGTGAAAACTTAGGCGAAGCCATGAAAGGATTGGAAATTTCTACCTTAGAGACAAAGATGGCTGCCCGTGGAATATGAAATCACAAAAGATAATTGGCGTACTCGCATTTCATGGCGACGTCATAGAACACATTAATGCAACAAAAAGTGCGTCAAAAAACCTTCATTTAGATATTAAAGTTGTTCCTGTCCGTACCAAAGAGATTATCCATACACTTGACGCTCTTATTCTCCCTGGTGGGGAAAGCACTACTCAAGATAAACTCTGTGAAAGAGAAGGTATGCGGGAAAAGATGAAACAAATTAAAAATATATTTGGTACCTGTGCTGGAGCAATCATGCTTGCTAAGCAGGTTTTACACAAGACTTACGATCAAAAGACATTGGAACTGATGGACATTGAAATTGACCGTAATGCCTATGGAAGACAGACAGAATCTTTCGAAAAAGATGTCGAAACAAGTTTAGGTAACATTCACGCAGTCTTTATTCGAGCACCAAGAATAATTAGAGTAAAAAAAGAAGTAAATATATTAGCAAAAAATGATGGTGAAATAATCGCTTGTGAACAAAAAATAAACAAAAATTATTATTTAGCTGCGTGTTTCCATCCGGAGCTTACATCTCCAATCTTTCATGAATACTTTATAAAGAAAGTTTATCGGATTTGAGTTTTTATATTTATGTTAAAATTTCATTAGAAACCGTTTTACTTTTAAAATATTTTTATGAGAAAAGAAATAATTTATGCATTTATAGATAGTCAAAATCTTAATCTTTCTGTCTTAAATGAAATAAAGAATATAAAAACAAAAAAAATAATTTATCAAGGTTGGAAGCTTGATTTTAAAAGATTTTTTGTTTACTTAAAACAAAAATATAATGTAGATAAAGCCTTTTTATTTATTGGGCATAAGCCAGAGTATGAATCGTTATATAGATCATTAAAAAACTGGGGATTTCATATAATTTTTAAGCCTACCTTAGATCATGCTGGCAAAACAAAAGGGAATGTTGACGCAGAATTGGTTTTGCATTCAATGATAGAATTCAAGAATTATAATAAAGCAATTATTATTTCGGGAGATGGTGATTTTCATTGCCTAATTGAATACTTAGAAAAAGAAAATAAATTATTTAGAATTTTAGTTCCAAATGAATTTAGTTATTCTTCATTACTTCGAAAATTTAATAGAAAAATTGCGTTTATCAGTAGGTTAAAAAGTAAGTTAGAATTTACAAAAAAATAGGCAGGCATTTGCGCGGTATTAAACCTTTGCAGGAGCCTGTCATCGTGATTGATCTTATTATAGCAAAAATTGATTAATAATTGTCAAGAGGTTTTTTATTTATTAAATAATGAATACGATTTTAATATTCCTCGGTAAATTAATTATAAAAATCAGTCAAATCTTTAACCTTGGCTCGGGCTCTACTTGGCCGGGTCATCTGGCCTTAATTATCAACCATAAATTTATTGAAGATGTCATTAATAAAAATAAGGGCATAAAAATTATTGTCATAGCCGGCACTAATGGAAAAACTACTTCAACGGCCTTATTAAAATTTCTTTTGGAAAAATCCGGTCATAAAGTTTTTACAAATATCGAAGGTGCCAATCTTTTGAATGGCGTTGCCTCATCTATTATCAACAATAGTAATATTTTTTCCCGACTCAAATATGATTTTGCTATTTTTGAAAGCGACGAACTTAATCTGCCTTTGCTACTTAATAAAATTTCTCCTGATAAAATTTTAATTTTAAATCTATTCCGCGATCAACTCGACCGTTATGGAGAAGTCAATACGATTGCTTTAAAATGGTTAGAATCACTCAAAAAATTATCAGTAGAAACTGAAATTTTTATTAATGGCGATGACCCGCAACTTTATTTTATTGGAACTCAACTTTCTCAAAAAGTTCAGTATTTTGGGGTAGAAAAAAGTCTGATGAAACTAAAGAATATTCCTCATGATGTTGACTCAATTTTTTGCCCGGTCTGTTTATCACTCTTACAATATCATCAGCTTAGCTTTGCCCATCTGGGAGACTTTTATTGTTCCAACTGCCAGTTTAAAAGATTTGGAATCGTAAATGACTTTTCAAATAAAAAAATAAGCTATCCGATGAGCGGACTTTATAATGTCTATAATACAAACGCAATATTATTGCTCTTCAAGTCTCTAATTGATGAGCAATCCGTCTCCCGATTAAATCGGGACCAGACAAACAAGTGGCTCTCCGAATTTACCCCCGCTTTTGGCCGCCAAGAAGAAATTATTTATAAAAACCGTAGAGTATTTATTCTTCTTTCCAAAAATCCGGCTGGGTTTAACCAGTCAATCCAAACCGTAAAAGAAATGTTAAAAAGCGAAAAGCCTAATTTTCTTATTATTCTCAACAACAGAATTCCTGATGGTCTTGACGTTTCCTGGATCTGGGACGTTGACTTTAAACCTATTATTGATGTTGCGGCTAATATCTATGTTTCCGGAGACAGGGTCTATGATCTGAACTTAAGATTAAGATATGAAAATAACAAAAATATTATAAATACATTTGAATCCTTGCCTAAAGCGGTTGAATCAATAGTAAACAAAACGAATATAGGAGAAAGATTATATATCTTACCGACCTATTCGGCGATGTTGGAAGTTAGAAAAATTTTATTAGGAAGAAAATTATTATGAAAACAATTAACATCGGCTGGTTATATCCTGATCTGATGAGTACTTATGGCGACCGGGGTAATATCATTGCTTTAAGCTATCGACTAAAAAAAAGTCGTATTAAACCGATCATTCATAAAATTTCCATCAACGAACCAAAGGATTTAATTTCAAAAATGGACATAATCTTTATGGGCGGAGCCCAGGATAAACAACAGGAGATTGTTAATCAGGACTTAAAAAATAATAAAGGAAAATACTTGAAACAGGCTATTGAAAATGGTGTGCCGAGTTTATTTGTCTGTGGCGCTTACCAATTTTTAGGAAAATACTATAAAGCTGCCGATGGAACAATAATTAAGGGTCTGGGCATCTTTGATCTATATACAGAAAACCCAGGATTAAATGTTCCCCGTTGTATTGGTAATATTATCATCAAGGCAACGCTTTTCCCAAAAATTAAATTGGTTGGTTTTGAAAACCATGGAGGAAGAACACATTTGGCTGACAAAAAATTGGCTTTTGCTAAGGTTACTCAAGGATTTGGAAATAATGGGAAAGATAAAACCGAAGGAATTTTCTACAAAAATAGTTTTGGCACCTATCTGCACGGGCCAATCTTGCCAAAAAACCCCGAGCTGGCTGACTATTTGATTAAGAAAGCTTTAGAAAGAAAGTACGGGAAAGAAGTTAAAATAGAGAAAATTAATAATAAGTGGGAGAATATGGCAAGAGATTTTGTGATAGATAAACTATAATGAAAATTAATTATGAAATATCCCGAGGATTTTATAAATAAAATAATTTGTGGCGATTGTGTTGAAACGATGAAAAAAATTCCGAGCGGAAGTGTGGATTTAGTGGTTACTTCGCCTCCTTATAATCTAAAAAATTCAACAGGAAATGGAATGAAAGACGGTCGAGGCGGTAAATGGGCGAATGCTGCTTTACAAAAAGGGTATTCCCATCATGATGACTGTATGCCTCATGATAAATATGTTAAGTGGCAAAGAGAATGTTTAACTGAAATGATGAGGGCTATTAATGATGAAGGTGCTATATTTTATAACCATAAATGGAGAGTGCAAAATGGATTATTACAAGATAGACAAGATATAGTTAATGGCTTTCCAATAAGACAAATTATTATATGGAAAAGGAAAGGTGGGATTAATTTTAATAAAGGTTATTTTTTACCTACTTATGAAGTAATTTATTTAATAGCAAAACCTAAATTTGAACTTGCTCCAAAAGCAAATTCTTTTGGTGATGTCTGGGAATTTACGCAAGAGATGAAAAATCCGCACCCGGCAGCTTTTCCTGTAGATTTAATCGAAAGAATCATTGGATCAACAACCGCTCAGGTTATTCTTGATCCTTTTATGGGTTCGGGAACAACTGCTGTTGCTGCAAAAAATTTGAAAAGAAAATATATTGGAATCGAAATATCTCCAGAGTATTGTGAGTTAGCTGAAAATAGAATAAAGAACGGAGTGATTATAAAAGATAATGAAGAAGAATTACCAATTTTTTCCCAATCTTCTTATGTAATAAATATATGAAAACTTTTACGAAAGATGAATTAATAAATAAGCTTATAAAATTAGCAAAAATGGGCTGGGTAGCTAATGGAAGATTTGGTAATCATGGCGGTATTGGGAATACGTTAGAAGATTATTTAAGAATAGAAGAAAATAATTTACCTATACCAAATGCTTCAGAGTGGGAGCTTAAAACTCAAAGATTAAATACTTCCTCATTAACCACATTATTCCATACAGAACCATCTCCTCGAGCAGTTAGATTTGTGCCAAAGGTATTATTATCAAAATATGGTTGGCCTCATCAAGAAGCTGGAAAAAAATATCCCAAAAATGAAATGAGTTTTAGACAAACGATACATGGAAAATCATCAAGTGATAGAGGTTTTATGGTAAAGATTGATAAAGATAATAAGAAAATATTAATCTCTTTTGATTATAAAGCTGTAGATATTCGGCATAAAAAATGGTTAGAAAAAGTTAATAAACTAATTGGATTAGGTGAATTAAATCCTCAACCTTATTGGGGTTTTGACGATCTTGAGCATAAGGTGGGAACAAAACTTCTCAATTGTTTTTATGTCCAAGCAGATGTTAAAAAAGAAAAAGGTAAAGAATTTTATTGGTATAAAAAAGTGATGATGTTGCAAAAATTTAATTTTGAAGGTTTTTTGAAAGCGATTGAAGAATCTAATATTTTAATAGATTTTGATGCGAGAACTGGACATAATCATGGAACAAAATTCAGGATGAGACAAAATTGTTTACCGGAATTGTATGAAAAAGTAACGGTTATAATATAAAAATTTAAATTTTTTGCTATGAGTTTCGTTCATCTTCACTTACACACCGGTTATTCCTTATTAGACGGTATGTGCCGGATTGACGACGTCATTGATAAGGCGATTGCTGAGAAAATGTCAGCCGTGGCCATTACCGATCATGGCGCACTTTATGGTGCATTTAAATTTTTCGTCAAAGCCAAAGAAAAGGGAATTAAACCAATTATTGGCGTCGAAACTTATAAAGCGAAAAATTCCCGTTTAGATAAGCAGAGCCACGTTGATCGAGATCAATATCACTTAGTACTACTCGCCAAAAATTTAGTCGGTTATCAGAATCTTCTTAAGATTGTCACTAATGCTCATCTTGAAGGGTTTTACTATAAACCACGAATTGATTTTGAAATTTTAGAAAAATATCACGAAGGCATTATTGCTCTGTCCGCCTGTCTAAATGGCGAAATTCCATCTTTGATATTAGAGAATCAAACAAAACAAGCAGAAATTATTTTAGAAAAGTATTTGAAAATTTTTAAAGATGATTTCTACTTGGAAATTCAAAGGCATCCGGGAATTGAAGAGCTCGACCGTGTTAATAAAGAATTAATCAGGCTTTCAAGAAAATTTGGTGTCCCACTGGTTGCCACAAATGACGTTCATTACCTGGAAAAAGAAGATGCCTATACTCAAGAAGTCCTTCTCTGCATCCAAACGCAGAGAACTATGGTCGAAAAAAACCGACCTATGTCAATGATTAACGTTCCGGATTACTATTTTAAGTCTACGGCCGAAATGAAAGGTAGTTTTATTGATATTCCTGAAGCCATTGAAAATACGATTAGAATAGCCGAAAAATGTAATGTAGAAATCCCTAACGGAAAATGGATTCTGCCAAAATTTCCAACTCCTGAGAACGAACCGGTTGACCAATATTTGAACAAACTCGTCGAAGAAAGAAAAAAAAGAGTTGATTCCTATCCACAAGATGTAATAAAAAAAAGAGTTGACTATGAATTAGACATTATCAATAAAAAAGGCTACTCAACTTATTTTTTAATTGTTCAAGACTTTGTTAACTGGGCCAAAAATCAAGGTATTGCCGTTGGTCCCGGTCGAGGATCGGTGGCCGGGTCACTGGTCGCCTATATTCTTGGTATTACAGACATAAATCCTATTGATCAAAATCTGCCTTTTGAAAGATTTTTAAATCCGGAGCGTCCCACTCCGCCGGATATTGATATTGATTTTGCCGATATTCGCCGTGAAGAAGTCTTAAAGTACGTAACAAATAAATACGGCGAAGATAAGGTCGCCCAGATTATTACTTTTGGAAAAATGGAAGCAAGACTTTCAGTTCGCGATGTTGTTCGGGCTCTCGGCATGTCTTATTCTCAAGGCGATCGGCTGGCAAAGATGATTCCATTCGGAAAACAGGGATTTAATATGACGATTGCTCAGGCTCTTGAAGAATCATCTCAACTAAAATTTGCTTATCAAACCGAACCGGAGACTAAAAAGGTTTTAGACGTTGCACGGCGTCTAGAAGGTTTGCCACGTCACTCATCAGTTCACGCAGCTGGTGTAGTAATTTCTGACAAAAATCTATCGGAATATGTGCCGCTCCAACGAGATAATAAAGAGGGAAAAATAATTACTCAATACGATATGTACTGCCTTGATCTAAATGCTGTTTCCAATCAAAAGGCAATTGGACTACTTAAAGTAGACTTCTTAGGTTTAAGAAATCTAACCATCATAGAAGAAGCCTTAAAGTATGTGGAAAAAAACACTGGGAAAAAAATTGATATCCATCACGTTCCAATTGATGATAAAAAAACCTACGATCTTATCTCAAAGGGTGACACGGTTGGCATCTTTCAACTTGAATCTGGAGGTATGAAGCATTTAGCCAAAGAACTTAAACCGAATAAGCTCTCAGATATTTCAGCCATGGTAGCCCTCTATAGACCGGGACCAATGGACCTGATTCCCGCTTTTTTAGAAGGCAAAATTAATGCTAAAAAAATTACTTACCCTCATCCAGATTTAAAACCAATTCTTGAGGAAACTTACGGAATCTTGGTTTATCAGGAACAGGTTATGGAAATCGCCAATAAGCTGGCCGGCTTTTCCATGAGCGAAGCTGATAATCTGCGAATGGCTATGGGTAAAAAGAAAAAAGAACTGATGAAAAAAGAAAAAGAAAAATTTTTCTTGGGTTGTTTAAAAAACGGTTATAAAAAAATTATGACCGAAAAGATCTGGAACTTCATGGAAAAATTCGCTGCTTATGGATTTAATAAGCCTCACTCTGCCTCATACGGACTGATTGCTTATTGGACTGGCTATATAAAAGCTAACTATCCGGTTGAGTACATGACGGCACTTCTTACGGCTGAGCTGCAAGGAATTGCCGGACCACAACGGGAAATAAAAATGTCCCAGGCCATTGAAGAGTGCAGGCGGATGGATATAAAAGTACTGCCGCCTGATATTAATAAATCAATCTATAATTTTTCCATTGAAGGATCTGAGATCCGTTTTGGTCTATCGGCCATAAAAAATATTGGCGAGGCGGCCATTGAATCCATTCTTGAAGTCCGGAAAAAACAGTCTTTTCACGGGTTGAAAGATTTTTTATCTCGAGTTGATCTGAGGCGAGTTAACAAAAGGACCGTTGAGAGCTTAATTAAAGCTGGTGCCTTTTCTCACTTTTCTAATAAAGCTACCTTAATGATGCACTACCCACTAATCGTTGCCGATATTCAAAGAACCAAAATTAAAGAGGAAAAAGGTCAATATGACTTATTTGTGAGCGCCGATGAAAAAAAATTAACTGATAATTTTAAAGAGTTGCCGGAATTTGAAGAAGATAAGTTATTTACTATGGAGCGGGAAGTGATTGGTTTTCTAATTGGTAAAAATCCCATGGCAAAATTTAAAGCAATTATCGAAAAAAAAACTACTAAAAAAATTGGTGAAGTAACCATTCAAGACGCAAGTAAATCTCTAATTTTAGCCGGTCTTATCAGCGGTAAAAAAATTGTCAAAACTAAAAAAAATAATGAAGAAATGGCGATTCTTCAAATTTTTGATGAAAGCGGCACCATCGAAGTTATCGTATTTCCCAGAAGTTATACGATTTTAAAATCTTTCTTAAATATTAACAAGATTATTATGCTTAAGGGGAAGGTCAATGAGAGGGAAGGAAGGGTAGGAATAATCCTCGAAAACGCCGTTGATCTGGAGAAAATAAATCAGAAATAAGGACACTCTTTACAAAGTCTTTACAAAGACAGTCTTTATTAAGACTGTCTTTGTTATCATTTTAAAATAAAATTAATTATTTTTCTTTTAAATAAAGTCATATTTAAAGCGATGCTTATTACATGTTCTATTGATGGAGTAATCTCGTTTCTTGCTCCTTGGATTGGAACTGTATATGGAGGAACAACTTCATCAAATAATGGTCGAAGAGTTAGAATCTTTTTCCTATCAGAATTTGTAAGCATTTTTTCTAGTTGTTGTGCTTTTAAAACCGATTCTTTAAATGAAGGACTTGATTTCGTTGCTTGATCAAAAGTAAACCAGGGCCAGTCACCATCTCTGACTCTACCACAATTAATGATGACTCGACTTATTTGTTTTTTTCTTTCATTATAAAGATTTAAAGCAAAACTGCTTCCGGCACTATTTCCAACAACTGAAATCCTTGAATTATCATTTGTTATTGAATCTAGCAATTTAAGAGCTCTATTAAGTTTTGGTTGAAAACCATTTTCCTCTGTCTTCCATTTTGCATCAAAAACATGAGGAATAATCCTAAATTTCCTCCAACTGTTTGAAGCCCATTTATGTTTTGACACTCCATTTCCAAGTCCGGGAATAATAATTACATGATTAGATGAAATCATTTTAATTATTATATCTCAATTTTAATATAGTTTCCGCTACTCTAAAAAATAACTTTTAAAAAACAATGTTATGGTCTATCGTCTAAATAATCTTTCTCCAACTCTCTAAAATACCACTTTTGTAGGTTATAAGCGGTGGACTTTTAATTAAAGACAGTCTTTAATAAGACTGTCTTTATTATGCCAAATAAAAACGCTCTAAAAACATACGTCGAGAACGGATTTTATCACATCTATAATCGTGGCGTGGAAAAAAGAAATATATTTTTAGACGAACAAGATAATAAAGTTTTTATTTCTTACCTAAAACTTTACCTGACAAGTAAAAATGACTCGATGAATTTAATAAAAAAGCGAACTAATTTATCAGATGACCAAAAAAATGAAAAGATTTCAAAATTAATGGCTTTAAAAAATTATTTCAATAAAATTGAACTTCTTTGCTATGTATTGATGCCAAATCACTTTCACCTAGAAATACGGCAAAAAAATAAAAATGACATGGAGGATTTTATGCGAAGTTTAATTACAAAATATTCCAAATATTTTAATAAAAGATATGATAGAGTTGGGCCTTTATTTCAAGGTCGTTATAATGCAATTTTAATTTCAAATGAAAGATATTTGTTACATTTAGGTCGTTATATTCATCTTAATCCGCAAGAAATACTCACTTATAAACAAAATTTATCCTCATATACTTGGTCAAGTTATCCCGCTTATGTTAGTAATTTGAACATAAGTTGGTTGAATAAAAATTATTTTCTTTCTGATTTTAAAAAAAATAATGGTTATTCTTTTGATTCGTATCGAGGGTTTGTGGAAGGATATAGGGAAGAAACTTTTGAAGAAATAAAAGCATACAAAAAAATGTTTCTTGATTAAAAAGGGACACTCTTTACAAAGACAGTCTTAAATAAGACTGTCTTTGTCCGTCAAGACTTTATAATATTTTATGATTGAATAATTATTATTAATTTGGTTAAATTAAAAAGCTATGATCACTGACGCTGATATCAAAAAAATGAAGGCAGTTTTTGCAACGAAAGAGGATATAAAAACTCTTGAATTAAAATTTGCTTCTAAAGAAGAGTTAAAGTCTCTTGCGACGAAGAAAGAGCTGAAGTCTCTAGATTTAAAAATGGATCAAGGCTTTGTTCAAATTATTGAATTTATCGGAGAGATTAAAAGTGACATAATGAAAGAACTTAGTGATTTTCGTGAAGAAGTTAATGATTTTCGTAACGAAATGAGAGATATCAATCGAGGTACTCAATCAATATTAAATAATCACGAATCAAGAATCGCACATCTAGAGCTTCAATAGACTGTAAAATTAAATCTAAAATAACTATTTTAGCTTGGAGCTTTTATAGGAAAGTGGTCATGATCGACTCTTGATCTGTTTCTTTTAAGCTCTCGTGATATTGTTCCAACATCGCGCTTTATTTCTTTGGCAATATTTCGTAAAGATTTACCTTGCACGCGGAGTGAAAAAATGTTAACTCGTTCAGTTAGATTTAACTGTTTATACAGACCTTTAGTTGTGTTTTTCATCTGTTGATTTTATCAACAAACATTGCACTTCGTTTTAGAACCTATCTATCTGCATAGAAGCGTTAAATTTGAAGATAGAAATGACAGATTAAAAAGACGATACAACGGCACACCACGAAGTGCTGGGTGGAGCCGTATTCCCAATAATGGGCCATACTATAAGGAGATATAAAAAAATAATGTTTAAAATAAAAATAGACTTCTTTTTACTAACTCCGTGTTTAATAAAGGTTATAATATAAGTATGATAACTGGCTTAGTAAAAGGTTTGATAATTTTTGCAGTATTATTATTCGTAATTTCTAAATTTGGAAAGGATTTTTTTCCCCAAAACTTTAAAGAAGTATTAACAAAAAAATTTTTACCAGCAATAGAAAAAACTACCAAACCTACTCATCAACTGATAAGTCAGGGTTTAACTTTAGGATCTGCAGGTGAAGACGTCAAAATTCTGCAAGTGGCATTATCGTTTAATAAAAATATCTACCCCTCAGGTATAGTGAGCGGATTTTATGGGCAACTAACGACACAAGCAGTAAAAAACTTCCAGAAAAAATATCACTTAACTCAGACCGGTTCTATTGATATTTCAACAGCTAATAAATTTAATGAAATATTTGCCAATAAAGGCAAAGATTATTATCTTGACTTAGTGCCAACTCCAGCAATAGTACAATTAAATATTAATAATAACACTGTTATTCCTGATCTAACGGAGTGGGGACAGGCCAAACAGGTCTCTGAACATACTTGGACAATGAAGATAGGATTTGATTCCAGAATGGCAACTGCAAACGAGATATTTGAGGCGCTCAATAGTTACCGTCTAAAACACAGTCGAAATTCTCTCAACTGGGACGATAGATTGGCTAACTATGCTTTACAAAGAGCTAAATATTTTACTCAAATTGGTAATTTAGACGAACACGCCGGTTTTAGTGAATTTGTCAAAACTGAAGAAAATGTCAGAAGCTTAGGCTATTGGTGGCTAGGAGAAAATTCATCTTTTGGTTATCGACTTGAGGGGGTTCATCTGATCGAGTGGGTTTACGCCGGTGATAAACCTCATAATGATAACCAGCTAAGTCCCGACTGGACTCATGTTGGGATTGGCGTTGATGGATATCAAACAAATATAATCTTTGCCGCTCGTCAGATTTAACCATCTAAAAATTAACCATTGACGAAATATAACAAGGCTGCTAAAATGATAAACAATTATTTTGAAATTGATAGACAAGGAAATCTAAAAAAAAAGAGTCAAGATTTAAAAAAGAAACCGAAAGACAAAAGAAGTTTTTTTACTGATAGTGTTAATATTAATCTTGGTTACAACCTGGTCATTCCCATATTAATCGGCGTGATTATAGGCTTAACTATAGACAACAAATTTCACACTAAACCGGTTTTCACAGTTCTTTTTATTTTTTTAGGTACGGTACTCAGTTTTTACAATTTGTTTAAACTTACTAAATAAAATGCCCCATATTAGTATTAAGGCCGAAAAAATTTTTGAGTTTTTGGGACTTGGAATAACCAACTCAATGATTGCGTCGCTAATCGTTTTTTTAATCACGGTCTTTATCTCACTTTACTATAAAAATCAATCAACCCTAAAGAAAAAAGGCAATTTTTATTATCTGATTAAATTTTTTGTCAAGACTATTTACGATTTATTTTTTTCAGTCCTTGGTGAAAAAACTAACGTTTTTTTTCCATTACTTTTTACTTTTTTTTTCTACATACTTTTACAAAACTGGTTTGGCTTGCTACCAGGAGTCGGTAGCCTTTTAATTAAAGTCACTGAGGGACACGAGAAAGTATTTGTCCCACTTTTAAGAGCTAATACTGCTGATTTAAGCACTACCTTAGCCTTGGCAATTATTTCAGTTTTATCAATCCAATACTTTGCAATTAAATACTTGGGGATCAAAAAATATCTTCATAAATTTTTTAACTTTTCTGATCCAATTATGTTTTTTGTTGGCATTTTAGATATTATTTCTGAACTTTCAAAAATTTTGTCATTTGCCTTTCGTTTATTTGGTAATATTTTTGCCGGTGAGGTTATTTTAGTGATTATTGCTTTCCTTATACCTATACTCGCTTCATTTCCATTCATACTAATGGAAGTGTTTGTTGGTTTGGTTCAGGCTTTAGTTTTTTCAATGTTAACAGCGGTTTTCATTAGTAATTCTATTGCTGACCATCATTAAAAATTAGTAAACCGATTATAGAAAGGGGTGATAAAATATGACAACTGAAGGTATGAAACTTTTAGGGGTAGCTTTAGCTATTGGACTTGGCACCATTGGGCCAGGTATTGGCGTTGGTTTGATTGGTTCTAAAGCTCTCGAAGCCTTAGGACGCAATCCTGAAGCTGAATCGTCTATTAGAACAATGATGATTCTTGGTTTAGCATTTGCCGAAGCCATTGCTATCTATGCGCTAGTGATCGCGCTTATTTTAAAGTTCACATAAAAATTATATAATCATAACTGTTATAAAAATTATATTTTCTCATGGAAAATTTAGGAATTGACGGAAAACTATTATTAGCTCAGGGAGTTAATTTTGTACTGTTTTTTATTTTGGTTAAAAAATTTATCGTTAAGCCATTTACAACTTTTTTAAACCAAGAAAGAAACAGTGAAGAAGAAAAAAATAGACTCTTGGATAAATTAAAAAAAAGTGACGAAGCTGCTGTTGAAGCAGAGAGAAAAATTAAAGAAAAAATGAAAAAAGAATTCGACGCTTTGTTTGTTCAAGCAAAAAAAGATGCTCAAAATTTAAGAGCTGATCTAATTAAACAGGCTGAATTTGACGCCCAAGAGATCAGAGATAAAAACAAAAAATTACTCGATGAGGAAAAAAGCACTTTGTACCGAGAAATTAAAGATAAAATTATTAAAACTAGTCTGATGATTGTTGAAAAGGCTTTAAAAGAATCTCTTGATCAATCTTCACGAAAGCAAGTAACTAATTTTATTGTTAAAAACTATCAGGGTCGTGTTGAATTAAATTAAAATATTTATAGTGAGCGAAGCCGAACTATGAAAATTAATCCTAAGCTAAAAGATGATCTGAAAAGTTTTTTAATGGTGAAAATCCAAAAAGAGCGAGGCCGTGTCGCCGTCTTAAGCGCTGACAGCTTAAATACTGAACAGAAACAATCTTTGCAAAAAAAGTTTGCTTATTTAAACTGGAAGGAAGCAATATATAAAATTGATAGATCAATTATTGCCGGAATTATTTTAACAGTCGGATCAAGGACGGTCGACCTGTCCCTGAGTGGCTCATTATCAAAATTATCAAATACACTCTATGAAATTGATTGATGAATACCTAAAAATTTTAGAAAAGGAATTGCAGAATAAGCCAAAAATTACCACAGATGAGACGGGCACTGTGTCTCAAGTTAAAGATGGAGTAGTGATTCTGGATGGACTTGATCAGGTTGCTTATGGAGAGCTAATTGAATTCAAAAAAAATTTACTTGGCTATGTAGTTGATCTGACTGAAGACGAAGTTGGAGCTATTATTCTCGGAGACTACACAAGTATTGCCGCCGGAGATAAGGCCCGCGCTTTGGGATACACTCTTTCAGTTCCGGTATCAGAGGCTCTCCTTGGTCGAGTAGTCGACTCTCTCGGTCTACCGCTTGATGGAAAAACTCCGATTAAATCGAAAACTTTTTACCCGATTGAAAAAATTGCCGCTGGCGTGGTCAAACGCCAACCGGTTAATGTGCCTCTGCAAACCGGCATAAAGGCCATTGACGCTTTGATTCCCATTGGTCGAGGACAGAGAGAATTGATTATTGGTGACCGTGGTACTGGAAAGACTACGATTGCCATTGACGCCATTCTTAATCAGAAAGGAGAAGATGTTATCTGTATTTACTGTGCGATTGGTCAGAAAAGTTCTAAAGTCGCCGCTATAGTTGAACTTCTGAAAAAAAACCAGGCTGACCAATATACGATTGTTGTCAATGCCTCAGCCGCCGATTCAGTCGCCATGCAATATCTAGCCCCTTATACGGCCTCAGCAATTGGCGAATATTTTATGGACCAAGGCCGTGACGTTTTGGTAGTCTACGACGATCTTACCAAACATGCCTGGGCTTATCGTCAGATGTCTTTGATACTGCGTCGACCAGCTGGTCGAGAAGCTTATCCGGGTGATGTTTTTTATCTTCATTCACGCCTACTTGAGAGAGCTTGCCGTATTGATAAAAAATATGGTGGGGGATCAATTACCGCACTTCCAATTATTGAAACCTTGGATGGTGATCTTTCTGCCTACATTCCAACCAATGTTATTTCAATCACCGATGGACAGATCTCACTGGAAACAGACCTATTCAATTCTGGAATCAGACCTGCCATTAACGTTGGCCTCTCCGTGTCCAGAGTTGGAGGAAATGCCCAAACCAAAGCAATGAAATCCGTTGCTGGTAAATTAAAACTTGATTTGGCACAGTACCGAGATTTAGCTGCTTTTTCTCAGTTTGAGTCGGAGTTGGATGAAGAAACCAAAAAATTCCTCAATCGGGGCGCAAAGGTCACTCAGATTCTAAAACAAAAGAAAAATAAACCATTAAGTCTAGGAGAGCAAGTGGCCATTCTTTGGGCCGCCAGCAAAGGTTTTCTAGATCAAATAAACATTGATCAAATTGATAGTTTTGAAATTAAATTACTGGAGCTATTAAAATTAAAAGGTAAAAAGTTGTTGGAAAAAATTAATAAAAATAAAGTTATGGATGAAAAGGATGGGAAAGAATTAGAAAAATTAATCAAAGACATTTCCTAATTGTAGGGGTCGGTTTTATACCGACCCTAAAATATTTTTATGAACATACGCATAATCCGCAAAAAA
The DNA here is from genome assembly GCA_964360565.1 of uncultured Methanosarcinales archaeon. Lineage (GTDB taxonomy): Archaea > Nanobdellota > Nanobdellia > Woesearchaeales > ARS49 > CAYHXI01. The sequence goes on from CAYHXI010000008.1 coordinate 18,806, forward strand.
ATAAAATCAGTTACCAATGTCAAAAAGATTACCAAAGCCATGCAGCTAGTCTCGGCCATAAAAATGAAAAGGGCTCAACAGGTTGCTCTGGATGGTCGACCATACCAAATTGAAATTGAAAAAATTATCCGAGAAATTAGCCCAAAAATTGACCCTTCACTTTCACCTCTGATTGGTTTTCCTGACAGCAAAAATCGTGCAAAAAATTTAGCCATTGTTATTGCCAGTAACAAAGGTTTATGTGGAAGTTTTAACTTTAATTTAATTCGTTTTGTCACAAAAAATGCTGATTTTAAAAATACTGACTTTGTTATTATTGGCAAAAAAGCTAATCTTTTAAGTAAATTTTCTGCCCATATTATGGCCGATTATTCTTCCAGTATTCCCATTAATAATGTCTCGGCCATTTTTGAGTTTGCCTTAAATAAGTATTTAGACAAGACATATAAAAGAGTTGATCTTTTTCATAATCAATTTATTTCGACTCTGCAATCAAAGCCAACTGTGACGAGCTTACTTCCAATTAATATTTCTCAAAGAATCGAAGTGGATAAGATTGTTGGCGAAAAAACAGCCGAATACTTAATTGAACCCAACCCAAAACAGATTGTTGATTCGCTCTTGAGAAGTTTTGTTGAAGGAAAATTAAGATTTGCTCTTATTCAAAGTGAGGCCGGAGAGCACTCACTTCGAATGATGGCGATGAAGAATGCCACTGATAATGCCACCGATGTTATTTATAACTTAACTTTAGTAAGAAATAAGATTCGGCAGGAAAAAATCACTAATGAGCTTTTGGATATGGTGACAGCAAAAGAGTCAGTGGAGGCAACATAGCAGTTATAATTTTTATAATATTTATATGAACGTAGGCCAAATAGTTTCGATCAGGGGAGTCGTGGTTGATATTAAATTCAAAGAAAATGAAACTCCTAAAATTTATGATGCTCTTTTTTTTGAGGACCTGCCTGCAGGTAGGCAAGGAAATAATTTAGGAAAAATTGTCTTTGAAGTTGAAGCTATTCTTGACCAGGGTTTGGTGCGCACTGTAGCCATGAGTAACGTCTTTGGACTTAAAAGAAATATGAAAGTCTCAAATACCGGTAAGCCCATTACCGTCCCCACCGGCGAGGCAACTCAAGGAAGAATTATGAATGTTTTAGGAGAACCAATTGATGAATTGGGTGAGATAAAATCTAAATTTAGTGCTTCAATCCACGCTCAACCGCCGAAATTAGTTGAACAATCGGTTCAACAGGAAATTTTTGAAACCGGAATTAAAGTTCTTGATCTAATCGCCCCATTTATTAAAGGAGGAAAAGTGGCCATATTTGGAGGAGCCGGAGTTGGTAAAACGGTTTTAATCCAAGAAATGATTCATAACGTCGCTAAAAATCATCATGGAGTCTCTGTTTTCACTGGAGTCGGAGAGAGAACCCGAGAAGGAAATGATCTTTGGCTGGAAATGAAGGAAACTAAAGTTTTAAAAAATACATCTCTGGTTTTTGGTCAAATGAATGAGCCGCCTGGTAACCGTCTTCGTGTTGCTTTAACCGGAGTGACTATGGCTGAATATTTCCGTGATCAAAAAAATATGGATGTACTACTTTTTATTGATAATATCTTTCGTTTTGCCCAGGCAGGAAGTGAAGTGTCAGCATTGCTTGGAAGAATCCCTTCAGCCGTGGGCTATCAGCCAACTTTAGCTTCCGAAATGGCCGCTCTACAAGAAAGAATTACCTCAACTAATAAAGGCTCTATCACCTCAATTCAAGCAGTTTATGTACCGGCTGACGACTATACCGACCCGGCTCCTGTTGCCACTTTTTCACATGTGGACGCATCAATTACACTGGAGAGGTCGCTATCTGAACAAGGATTGTATCCTGCTATTGACCCATTAACTTCATCGTCCCGCGCTCTTGATATTGATATTGTTGGTGAGGAGCACTATCAAGTCACCAGAGATGTTTTAAAGACTTTGCAACGATATAAAGATCTGCAAGATATCATTGCTATTCTTGGAATGGAGGAACTGTCAGAAACAGATAAATTGACAGTTTCTAGAGCCAGAAAAATTCAACGCTTCTTGACTCAACCAATGTTTGTGGCCGAACCTTTTACCGGACGAGCAGGGAAATATGTACCGGTTGCAGAGACTGTCCGTGGTTTTAAAGAAATTTTAGAGGGTAAACATGACAGCAAATCAGAGATGAATTTTTATATGGTCGGAGGGATTGAGGAAGTAAAGTAAACTTATGAATACTCTTAGGCTCAAGGTTATAACTCCTCGCAAGATCGTTATTGATAAACAAGTAAATTCTATAACCGTTCCTACTGCTGATGGAGAAATAACAATTTTACCACGCCACACTCATTTATTTTCTCTGCTACTTGAAGGAATTATTAAAATAAAAACGCAGACTGATGAGGATTTACTGGCAATCGGTGGGGGATATCTCGAAACCAATGGAAAAACGGTCACTGTGCTTGTTTCTCGGGCTTATGGACAAGAAGAAATTGATCTTGGCTTGACTGATAAAGCCATTGCTCAGGCTAAAGAGATTCTAAGTCTTTCGAAAGACTCAAAGGAAAGAAGTGAGGCTATGTCAACTCTCCGGCGATCGGTTATAGATTCAAAACTACTAAAAAGAAGGCGTTCCCGTCAAGTTTAATAACCTATCATTTCAACTCTATCTCCATTCCTGGTCGGAGGTTGGTAAAGAAATCTTTACCGGTTTTTGGTTTTACTTCATCAAAATGCTGCCAAGCACTAATTTCTAAAAATGGATTATCGACTGGACCTGAAGAACCTGGATAAATCACTAACTCACCTAATATTCCCCCAAAAAGATTGTCAACAAATTTGGCTTTATTTTCTGTTTCATTAACTTTGATTTTAACGAAATCACCATATTCATATTTTCCTTTAAGTGCTTCTTTTTTTATTGTGGTTTTAATATTACCAAAATTATCTATATGAGCTACATAATATTTATCAATTTCTGGAATAATATTTGAAGAAACTTCGTCCATCTCCATTTCATCCTCAAAACCCTCCATCAAATGAGCTGATATTCTTGCATACAAATCGCGGGAATGAAACTGGCCTTCTTCATTAACTCCTTGATAGGCAAAAACTTCATCAATCTTATCTTTAATAAAAGAAAAATTGTACCCAGCATTAGGTCCTAATATATACACCCCTGATCTTAACTTGATTATTAAAGGACTGGCTCCTTTAGCTTTATCTAATCTTTCTTTAGAAAAAAGTCGAGGATCAGTATTTTGGAAAATAACTGTTTCGAGCGGATGACCATATCTTTCTTCAGTCGTAATTAATTGACTTACCAAAAAGCCTGTATGAATAGTTGACGGCGTTGAGGTAATAAAATAAAAATTTGGTTTTTCTTCAGATTTTAAAAATCCTTCTACAGTTAGTCCCACCTCAGCACAAGTCAAACTATCACGAGCCCAATCAGCAACAATGATTAATTTTTTCATATAATTATTTTATCCTCCCTAAAATATAATTGGTAATATCATCAAGATTAACAACACCCTCAATTCGTTTTTCTTGATTGACGACTGGTAAGGCTGATAGACGGTATTTAAGAAATTTTTTCATCGCAATTTCAATTGGTGTCGTTAAATGGATCACCACTAAATTTTGTATCATAAACTTATATAATGGCGTATCTAAATCCTGTCTTAAAATTTCAAGCAAACTAATCACCCCGGAAAGTTGTTTATCTTTGTTAACAACATAGATACAATATAACGAAGAAAAATCTGCTGTTTCTTTTTTAATTGCATCAATTACTTGACGCACCGTGTCTTCTGAGCCAGCCGTCAAGTATTCTGTAGTAATTAAAGCACCAATTGGGTCTTTTGACAATTCAAAAAGGTGAAGAATTTTTTCTTTTATCTTTGGGCTTAATTTTTCCAACACTTCTTCCCGTTTTTTTTTCGATAAAGTTAATAGGACGTCAACCGCCTCATCCGGGTCCAGAAAAGAAATCAGTTTTGCTGCTTTATCTGTGTGAAAATTTTTAAAAAGCGCTGTTTGATAATTAATATTTAAGTTCCCAATTACTTCAGCTGCTTTTTCCGTATCTAATATCTTTAAAAATTTTCTCGCATTAATAACGTTGGTTTTTTCCAAGTAATCAGCCAAATCTTCCGGCCTAATTTTTTCTAATTTTTCCTCTTTTTTTCTTAGTTTGACATTACCACGGATCAACTCTAAAGGTTGAATATCAGCCCAAGACAAAAATTGAGAAGCTAATTTAATTTTAAATAATGTTGCAAGTTTATAAAAATTATTGGCCCCGATTCTTAAACGACGAAATATTCCCAAAATCCCAATGTCAACACCGGCAATCGATAACCTTTCTTGATCTTGTAAAGCCACATCATTAACCCGGACGATCTTACTTCCTTTGAGGTCAATAATTTGTTTATCTAATAAATTTTTGACTAAATAAAGTTCATTTTCTTCAAGATTGGTGACCAAAAATTCTTTTTCAATGGTTAAGTTTTTACTAACTTTTTGTAAATAATCGGTAGAAATAATTAGTCTTTGATTGTCTTTGCCTCTGATAATAATCTTAGTCACAATTGGATTTTCTGCCGCTAAAAAAATCAAGTCTTCCAAATAACCAATATAAATACTATCTTCTGTATAGACTTTTTTACCAACAATTTCTGAGAAGTAAAGCATGTACTTATTATATATAAAACTATAATACAATATGCTATAATTTTTAGAGTTTTGGGTGCGTAGTTTAATGGTAAAACAGTTCTCTGATAAAGAACAGAGCGATGGTTC
>CAYHXI010000009.1:0-22881 GCA_964360565.1 uncultured Methanosarcinales archaeon
TTTGCCTTCTAATTGAGAATGGATTTCTATACCACATTTAAGGCCGAGAGATTTGTAGTCTAGGGACATTTTATTCTTCACTCACACTTAAATTTTCACTAATCTCTCCCCTTAAATTCTTCGCATACAGTTCTTTCACTTGCTCATTTTCGAAATTGCTCAGAAGCCAAGCTAACTTGATAAAAGCAGTTTCGGGATGCATGTCTGTGTAGTTGCCTAGAACACCCAGCTCGATTAATTTTCTGCCTGACGAATAAACATTCATGTCAACACTACCGTAAATAGTTTGAGTAGACATTGCCACCACAGTTCCTTTTTTAATTAGGTTTTTAATTGAGTCAAAAATTTTAGAATGCTCTTTTGTTAATTCATCAATTTCGTTAATCGGAGCATGACCCATGCCAGTTCCTTCTATAACTAATCCGTCAAAACCCTCGTAAGATTTGAATTCTGATGAATACATATTCGTGTGAATTTTTAGCAAACCAACTTTGAGCTTTTCATCAAATAATTTTAGTTGAAGTTTTCTATTTTTGTCTTTTTTATTGTAATCAGTTCTTAAGAAGTCTATTTTTCTGGAGTCAGAATCGACAGTTGCTATGGAAGTTGTATTTATTGCCTTAAATGCATCTCTTCTTGAAGAATGCATCTTTCTGCATTTAACGCCTGGAAGAATCGCACACTTCGAATCGCTGGTTTTATCATGCATGCATAACACTACTCCTGCAAAATCTGTTTTAGCTATAAACTCTGAAGCACAAATTAAATTCATTCCTGCGTCGCTGCTTGCTCTGTCGCTGCTACGCTGTGCGCCAACTAAAATAACTGGAATTGGAAGATTTTCTAAAGCAAAAGAAAGTGCAGCTCCAGTGTAATGTAAAGTATCTGTTCCATGAGTTATTATAATTCCATCCGCTCCCGATTTAACTTCTTTTTCTATTTCCTTTGCAAGAATATTATAGTGAGCAAATCTCATGTCATCGCTCCACATATTTCTTACAAGTCTACTGGACAATTGAGCTATATTTTTCAGCTCAGGAAACATGGAGATTATTTCTTCAGGAGTAAAACGCGAAATAACTCCTCCAGTCTCATAATCAACTTTGGATGCAATAGTTCCACCAGTGTGTAGAATTGATATTTTTGGGAGAGATTTGTTTTGGTCAAGTTGGAGTGTTGTTGATTTCAGTTCTTTTCTTTTTTCTGTTATTGAGATTTTTTTAATCTTTGATTTATCAATGCCAATATTATATCCTGAGCGCAGTTTTACAACTACAACTCCTTTTTCCTCAGGCATTAACACTCCTTCAAATGTTTCCTCTTTAGTTTCTATTTTTACTAAATCGCCTGAGTTTGCCATTTTAAATTAAAAAATTAAAAAAAAATAAAATCAAAATTTAACTTCTGGAGCTTTGCTTGTTCCTGGATCTGCTTCAAAAGATTTTCTCTGCTTGAAACCAAACCATGACGCGATAAGATTTGAAGGGAAAGTCCTTGTTCTGATGTTGAATTCTTTCACAGCACCATTATAGTCCATTCTTGACGTAGCTATTCTATTTTCAGTTCCTTCCAAAGCAATCATTAACGTTTTAAATGACTCAGACGCTTTAAGGTCGGGGTAGTTTTCTGCTATTGCTAATAATTTGCCCAAAGCACCGTCAAGCCCTCTAGCAGAAGCCAACTGAGAATCAACATCTCCTGATTGTTTTGCAGACTGCCACTGAGACCTCATCTGAGTAATTTCAACAAAAACTTTTTCTTCATAAGCTTTGTAGCCTTTGACTGTTTCTAACAGTTTAGGAATTAAATCAAATCTTCTTTGATACTGAGCTTCAATATCTGCCCAAGCATTGTCTACTCCTAAAGAAGCTTTGACCAGCCCATTATAGCCTGAAACAAGCCAAAGAATCAATAATATTGCAACTATTCCGATGCCAATCCAAACTTTTTTTGTTGTACTAAATTCTGTTTTCATAATTTCCACCTCAACTTAGTTATTTGTATTTAATTATTAGTATCTCATTATTCGTAGGTCGTAATGGTTAATAAACGTTACCATCCTCCACTGCTTCCACCGCCGCCGAACCCTCCTCCACCAAATCCTCCGCCACCGCTAAATCCACCTCCTGAACCGCCCCAATGCCCTCCAACCCCTCCACTAGATATTGTACGAGCCCTAGTCGAAGCAATAAAACCAAAAAAAGCCAACATTATTGAGACAACTAATCCTATTCCAATTATCGTTCCAATAAATATTCCAAGAAAAGTTATAATTGAGAGATAAGAATATTTCTTTTTCAAATTCTTTACTTTTTCTGAAATTACTGCAGAAAAAATTATAAAATACATTAAGAGAAAAAATACGAAAAAACCTTCATATTGTCTTAAACTGTTTTTTGAGCTGTGTTTTGCAATGATTGAAGGATCGTTCTGTAAGATTTTATAGACTTCTTCAAGCATAAGATAAATTCCTTCACCATAACGTTCTGCACGAAAGTAAGGAGTGATAAACTCTCTTCTTAAATCATCAGTAAGAATATCTGGAAGGGTTCCCTCTAAACCTTTGCCCACTTCAAAACGGTTTCTGCGGTCTTTTATTGCAGAGAGAAAAACTAAGCCATTATTATTCTTTTTTCCAACACCCCATTCTCTAGCTAATTTTAATGAGAAAGAAAAAATATCTTCACCATCTAAAGAAGGAATAGTGACAATTGCAATTTCAACAGTAGTGTTTTTCTCTATCTCAGAAATTAAGTTGTTGATTTTAAGTTCAAAATCAGGAGAAATAATGTTTGCGTAGTCATTAACGTAGCCCGCGGGTTTGGGAATATCGAGAGCGAATGCTGAGGAGACTAGAAAAAGAAAAAAAAGAAATAAAACCAGTTTTTTTGTCATAAAATACAAAAAAGGAAAAGAAGTATAAAAAGTTAATTAAAAAAAATAAAAAATAAAGTATAAAAGCTTATGTGTTGCAAGGAACATCTCTTTTATAAACTTTATTGAAACTATCTATGCACAAGAACTTTCCTGTGCTGGCTCCACCTGGCTCGAGTGCATTTACAATGTAAAAGTTGCCATCTTTAGTCAGAGATATATATGGAGTGTTGGGATTGCTTGTTCCGTAAAATATCCTGAAGTTTCCACTCACATCAGAGTCTATGGACCAAGTAGTTGAACTCTCCCCAAAAGCATCTTCTCCAGGAGCTCCTAGAATTAATTGTCCGCCTTCCCCCCCACTTTTCCCCGAAAGAGTTAAAATTCCGGAGTTTTTTGATGCATGACCAAGTTTAACAACTCCGTTTTTGTTCATTGCTAATACTGATCGATAATTCTCACCAAACTCTTGTCCTGCAACTCCAGTATTAACATCAAATCTTAACATTCCACCATCAACAGGCATTCTCCAAAGTCCTCCTTGGTCGACTGCAGCCACATTATCTCCTGATTGTCCTGTAGCTGTTTCTTTAAATGCTAAAGGAACTGATACATCCTCTATTTGTACTTTCGCAAAACTAGGAGTAGTTGTTCCGATACCAACTTTACCATCATTTTTTATATAAAAGTCTGAAGAAGTTCCTCTGGGAGAGAACCAAACTTGTGGACTGTTTCCACTAGCTAGAGTTGCTAATCTAGTCCAAGTTATTGGTTGGCCAACAGTTCCTTCAGGCGCTCCAAAAAATCCAAATTCTCCTCCACCAGAAGTCACTCCTTGATAAATTCTTGAAGCTGCTTCGCCAGTATTAGTATATCTATTAACTCCTGCATATTGAATAGAACCATCTGCATTTGTATCATCTGAACCATCTGCTTTTTTAACAACTGTTTTATTAGAATATGCATTCCATAAATAATTTACTCTACCAGTCCAGTCTTGAAGGTCTAATCTAAAATCTCCACTAACTCCTTTTCCAACAATAGCTCCTTGAGAATCTGATATTGGTGCAGGATCATTATAAACTAAATTACCTGCTCCAAAATAAATATTATCTCCCATTCCAGCAACATGAAGCTTTGCTTGAGGAGTATTCGTTCCAATACCTACATTGCCTGCATTATCAATCACCATCCTGTTGTTTAGTGTTGGTGAACTGTCTGCTTTAGTGGCAAAAACTATTTTACCTCCTCTCTGATTTACAGTTGGTCCGTCAGTTACTAATTGTACATCTGCTATTCTTTGCTGTCCAACAACATTTGTTTGAAAATTTGCAGATACTGCTCCAACTAAAGTTCCTAAAGCATCAGGCCTACTAGATGCTAATTCTAAAGCGGTATGACTTATAGGATTGAATATTGTTAATGCTCTACCAAATCCAGCATAACTTGGAGTTGTAGTTCCAATGCCAACATTTCCATCATCAGTAATTCTCATTCTTTCTAGATTATTAGTTCCAAATGTCAAATTATGTGGCCCTCTGCTAAATAAAAATCCATTATTGAGAGCATTAGTGCCCATTTCTAAATTAGCATTAGAACCCTCTAATCTTAATACAACTTCATTTGTCTTATCAGATAAATGCAATGTTTTTCTTGGTCCATTATTAAACTCAGTAGGACTATTCGTCCCAACACCCAATTTTCCATTTGAATCTAAAACCATGTTAGTGTTACCTGCGTTCATCCACCAATGATCTGAAGCATTATAAGCAAGAGAACCATAACCATCACCTGCATTATTTCTAACTGTAAGAGCAACTGAATTAGCTCCAGCTTCTGAAACTTTTAATTGTCCTGCAGAAGTTTTAACGTGCAACGGAGCTAGAGGACCTGGAATTCCTATCCCAACATAGCCAGATTCTTTTACAACAAATGTGGGAGAGGAAGAAGCACTAGGTTGAACTTCTATCGCGTTTCCTGTAATTGAAGTATTTGGAGGAATTGCAGTAGCGTATCCGCTAAGAAGCGAACTCGCAGAAGGATAAAACTGATTGTACCTCTGAGATTTAGGCTCTGCAAAAACTAAGCTTGCTAACAGCACAGATATCGCTAGAGCGATTAAAAAAAATTTTGTTTTGTTTGTTTTCATTTTATACACCTCGGAGTTTTATTATTTTTATCTTAATCTTACTGAATTTGAAAGTTTAACTGCATCATTTACTTTAACTGCATTTGGAGCTGGAGCTGAACCGCTCGTTTGAGTTAATGGAGGAAGAGTTGTGCTACCTCTTACACTAATTATTCTTTTCAATTTACAACTAGTTACGTCAACCTTGCAAGTTGAAGTGCAAGATAAACTTCCTTCGTAATTAGAGCCGCGCAAAGATTCACACGACTGCCCAGCAAAATTATTTCCATCACAACCTTCTCCAGTATCTACGGCACCATTTCCACAAGGAGTTGAAGGAGTAGGAGAGGGAGAGGGGGTAGTCTGTGGATAGTATGGGGTGGGGGAAGGAATATATTTTGGAGTTTGAGTGACTGCAGGAGTTGGTTTTACTGCAGGAGTTATTTCCTTTCTTTCTCCAGAAAGCAACAAAAATGTGGAAACAATAATTAATACAACAACTAAAATCGCAACAGAGATGATAATAATTGTTTTTTTATTTGATTTATCAGGATTTAGAGATGGAGGAATATTGATTTGAGGGAGCACTCTATCAAACTTAGGCATTTTAGGCATACCTTGTAAAACATTATCTAATGGATTCATCCCTTTTTTACCCTGCAATGAATGTCTAAGCATTCATTCAACAAAAGTAAAATATAGAAAACAAAAGAAGTATATAAATCTTTATACTGAACTTAAAAAAAAAAGTTCATCCAAAATAATTAGGCTTTTCATCAGCCATTTCTTTACCTCTTGCAGAAGTAAAGTGCTGCTCTAAACTTTCATATGCTTTCTCAACTTCTTTAGTGACACTAGGATGAACTTTTTTAAGCGCATCTGTAAAATGTTTTTGACCTATCTCTTTAGTGTTAATATCTTCACGCAGTGCAAGAATTGCTGCTTCACGACAGACTGCTTCTAAATCAGCTCCAACATAACCATGTGTTTTAGAAGCGATTTCTTCTAAGTTTACATTTTTCAAAGGCATTTTTTTAGTGTGAACTTTAAGAATTTCCAACCTTGTTTTTTCATCTGGAACAACAGTTAAAATCATTCTGTCAAATCTTCCTGGCCTCAAAAGAGCAGTGTCGACAATATCTGGACGATTAGTTGCTCCAATAATAACTATATCTTGCATAGATTCTAAACCGTCAATTTCTGTGAGAATTTGATTAACCACTCTCTCAGTTACATGACTATCGCTTGATGCTCCACGTCTAGGAGCTAAAGAATCTATTTCATCAAAGAAAATAATTGTAGGAGCAGTCTGTCTAGCTTTCTTGAAAACTTCACGAACTGCTTTTTCACTTTCGCCAACCCATTTTGACATGAGCTCAGGTCCTTTTATTGATATAAAGTTAGCTTCACTTTCTGTTGCAATTGCTTTAGCCAACAAAGTTTTTCCAGTTCCAGGAGCACCATAAAGAAGAATTCCTTTAGGAGGTTTCACACCTAATCTAGTAAACGAATCTGGATGTTTAAGAGGCCATTCAACAGCTTCTTTAAGTTCTTGTTTAACTTTATCAAGTCCTCCAACATCATCCCAATGAACATTGGGAACTTCAATCAAAACCTCTCTCAATGCACTAGGACGAACTATTTTAAGAGCTTCCTTAAAATCATTTTTAGTTATAAACAATTTTTCAAGAATTTCTTTAGGAATCGCTTCCTCAGCATCATACTTTAAATCAGGAATAACTCTTCTTAAAACAATCATTGCAGATTCTTTCGCAAGAGCTGCAAGATCTGCGCCGACAAAACCATACGTAATTCCTGCAATTTCTTTCAAGTCAACATCTTCAGTCATAGGCATAGACCGTGTATGAATTTTCAAAATTGTAAGTCTGCCTTCCTTATCAGGAACTCCAATTTCAAGCTCTCTGTCAAATCTTCCTGGTCTTCTCAAAGCAGGATCTAACAAGTTAGGAGCGTTTGTCGCTCCGATAACAACAACACGTCCTCTGCTTTTCAGACCATCCATCAAAGTAAGCAATTGAGCGACAATTCTTCTTTCAACTTCTCCTCTAGTTTCTTCTCTTTTTGTAGCAATCGCATCTATCTCGTCAATAAATAAAATTGAAGGGGCGTTTTTTTCTGCTTCCTCAAACTTTTTTCTTATGTTGCTTTCAGACTCGCCATAAAATTTACTTACAACTTCAGGACCATTTATGCAAATAAAATGAGCGTTAGTTTCGTTAGCAACAGCTTTCGCCAGCAAAGTCTTTCCAGTTCCTGGAGGACCGTGAAGCAAAACACCTTTAGGAGGCTCTACACCTAATCTTTCAAAAATTTCAGGATGCTTCAAAGGAAGCTCAACCATCTCTCGGATTTTTTTTATTTCATCACTCAATCCACCTATATCTTCGTAAGCAATTCCTAAAATATCTTCTTCTTTAAGAACAACAGCTTCAGGATTAAGCACAACTTCTGTAGCTTCTGTTATAACAACAGTATTTTTAGGATTTGTTTCTGCAACAACAAATTTAAGGTCTCCAAAACCAAAACCTCCCATCACTCCTTCTTCCATGACTGAAAAAATTTCTTCAAACAAAGGACTGCTGCTCATTGCAGATCTTCTTCTTCTAGTTCCTCCTAAAGAAATTAAGTCTCCTTTAACAACAACTCTTCCCAACAATCCCTGCTTAAAAATATTTGAGGAGGCTCTCACAACAATTCCTTCTCTTGCTGGAGCAACAACAACTCTTTTAGCTGGCTCTAATTTTACCTGACGAACTTTTATTAATTCACCAATAGAAGTCTTTGCATTCTTTCTAGTCATAGGATCCATTCTGATAATGTTAAGACCAATATCTCCAGGATAAGCACGGTCAACAATTGCAGCTGTTTTTCTAGCGCCCTCAATCTCAATAATATCTCCAGGACGCACTTCCAGCTCACGCATGAACGTACTATCTACTCTAACAATTCCTTTATTAACATCATCAGGAATTGCTTCTGCAACTTTTAGAGCTGATTCTTTTGACATAGTAAATAGTACACACCTCTATTTTTTAAAGAATGGTTATATTTTTAAGCTTTACTAATAATGATTGGGTATTGGGAATTAGCTATTGGCTAATCGCTAAAAGCTAATACCTAAAACCTGAATTTTTAATCCTTTATTTCTACTCTAGGCAACTGAATCGGCGGAGGAAGATTAAGTTCTCTGCTGAGAATTAATGCTTCAATATTACTCTTCGACAAAACAGTATTTAATACTGGAGACATAACTTCTTTAGGAATTTTTTTGTCTTTTTTCCAGCCTTTAATTATTTTATCTACTTCATCAGGCTTGTCAAGCCAAACAACTTCTCCATCTATAGAAATTTTTGCTATATTCGGCTGATAAACAGCAGTAAAAGAAAACACGAATTTTAAAGCTTCGTCTTTTTTAGTGCCAATGTTAACGTCGAGTTTTTCAACACTAACAATGTTTGCATTGCTCTGAACATTAACACTGCCCTGAACTTGGCCTGTTTTTTCAACACCTAATTTTGTAAACGCTATTCCTAAAACTGTCATGATATCACCCAAGTAGTGCAAAATTAGAAAAAGTATATAAAGGTTACGTTCTTATTAAATATAGAGGTGAAACACAAATGGAAACAATAGCAGTACCTAAAGCTTTTTTTGGCAAGATATTAGATGACGTAGAAGTTTTAATAGATGATGTAGAAACAGCGCTTGATGAAAAAGTAAAACAAAGAATTTTAGAAGTTGAAAGTGGAAAAGTTAAAGGAAAAACCGAAAAAGAATATAAAGAATATTTAGCCAAAAGAGGGATAAAGAGTGAGTGAATGGATATTAAAATTTCATGAAGATTTTTTTGAAGATTTAGACGATCTATCAAAAGCAGAAGTTCTTATGTTTGAGAAGAAGAAAAACAAAATATTGAGTAATCCATTGAGATTAAAACATCTATCTGGAGGAAATAACTGCTACAGAGAAGCCATAACTAGTAATATCAGATTGGTGTATTATGTTAGAGAAAATGAAGTTTGGATGTTGACCATAGATAAACATGACGAAGCGTATGATAAATATAGAGCGAGATTGATAGCATTAAGAAAAATGTTTTTAGAGTGAAAAAAAGAGGTTAAAAAAAATGGTCCTATTAATTCCACTAATATTTTACATTGTTGTAATACTTGCAAGTATAGTTCTATTATTTAAAGCGGCAGACTTGATTGTTTATGGAATATCAAATTACGCAAAAAAATTAGGATTAAGCGATGCTATAATAGGATTAGTTGTTGTTGCTATGGCCGCTTCACTCCCAGAAATGATTGCTTCTGTAACAGGGTTAGCGATAGATGAAATAGATGTAACTCTTGGAACGATAATTGGAACAAATATGGTTCATGCTGCGCTGGTGGTTGGACTATTATCTATAATTGGAAAAAAAATGAATTTAGAGTGTGAGATATTAGACAAATCTAAATTACTTATTTGGGCATTATTTGTACTTCCATTTATTTTAATGAGCGACGGAATGCTAAGCAGAGCAGACGGAATAATATTAGTTGCAGGATTTATTGCATACATAACTGTATTATGGAAAAAAGAAGGAACTCTCGGCAGGATGAAAAAAAATGTAACATTTAAGACTATTTACAAAGACAGCATAATTTTTATCGGAAGCTTGCTCGCGTTGCTTATTGCAGGAGCTTTGCTTGTTTTTGGAGGAGTTAGATTTGCAAACTTATTAGACATTCCAGCATACTTTATTTCATTAGTAGTTATAGGATTAGGAAGTGCAATTCCAGATTTAGCAGTTGGATTAAAATCTGTTTTTCAAAAACACCAAGAAATAGGAATAGGAGATATATTAGGCTCAACAATGATTGAGTTTTTATTATTTTTTGGAGTGGTAGCGATTTTTCATCCTCTAAAAATAGATGTTAGCAACATATTAACTGCAGGAATATTCTTGATAACATCAATGACTCTGCTGATGTACTTCTTAAAGAAAAAAGTAATGACTTGGAAAGAAGGATTGATTATGGTTGGAATATATTTATTATTTGTAGTGGTGGAATGGTGGAAGGTGATGGGTGGTTATTAGTCTGTGGAGAGTGAAGGGGGAAAATTAAGCAAAATTTATTCTATCTATGGATACTTCAGAAAACAAAACATTTATATATTACTTTGCATAGATATTCACATATGGATACTGAAGAGCTCATAAGAAAGTTGGAAGGATTGCATACTATTGAAACTGTTATGCAAGAATTAAGTGTAAAAAGACAAACTGCACTCAACACACTTAGTATGCTAAAAAGACAGCAATACTGCACAGTTTCAGGCGGAGGAAAACAGCCTAGAACATATAAGATAACTATGACTAAACAACTGCCAAGAAGCCAGGGAATGTTCGACATTCTCAATAAATACAATCCGAAATTCAAACTTTCACCTTGGTATGACCATCAAGTACACGGTTCTTATGGTGTAGAAGATGCAATTGTTGATGCAATTCAAACGAGAAGTTTTCGTGCAATACTCGCAACACTAAGATTGTTTAATCAAATTAAAAATTGGAAGAAATTATATCATTTAGCAAAAGAGAAAAAATGTTGGAATAAAGTTGGAGCTTTATATGAGGCCGCAAAAAAATTTCTGAGAGTAAGAACTCCTTCAAAATTTCCTCCACCATCAAAAAATTCATGGGAGACATTCACTCAATTAAAGAAAAAAAACTTTTTTGAAGTATCACAAAAATGGCGAGTTTTTATACCATTTAATGAAAAAGATGTACAAGAGGTTCTATGATAACACACCAAGAACAACTTGCACTTTTCACACTTATCAGCAGACATTTAACTAGAGATGTAACTTGCACAGCATTCGGGGGAACAGCAATGATGTTCTACGGATACAAAGACGAAACAAAAGATATTGACCTCCTATTTGATACTCAAGAAGAAAAGAATGATTTTATCACTGCAATACAAAAAATAGGATTTGAAGAAACAAGTCTTGTTAAAATTTACGTTCCAGAAAAGCTGAGAGACCCGCATAAACCTATCATGTTCAAAAAAGGAGATAGTGGAAGATTTGATATTTTTACAAAGCAAATATTTCATACAGTCACCAGCCCTCAAATGAAAGAAGACATGTACGCAGTCCATGAATTCAGAGGAAAAAATATACTAACTGTTAAAATTCTGCGAAGAGAACATATCATGCTTCTAAAAGGAATAACAGAAAGAGAAAAAGACATGGAAGACATTATTACAATTATAAAAAAAACAAAAGATTTTAACTGGAAATATTTCATTGAAGAAGTTATTTGGCAGTATCACAACGGAGATAAATGGGTGCTTTTTGATACTGAAAGAACACTGCGCGAACTCAAAAAATACACATTCATAGAGAAGAAATATTTGGATAAAATATATGAAGCGCTTGAGGAAAAAGAGAAAAAAGGATGAAGAATAAAGAAAAATACTCTGCTGTTTTGCAGATGAGGGTTTTCTAATATTTATTGGATGTGGAGAATGGAGGGGTTTTCTAAATTAACGGATTTAAGTAGGAGGATTTTTATAATAACTAATCTATTTTCTATACAACTTAGAAAAACAATGAATAAAACAACATATTTGAAGAGAGTCAACTTTAAAGATCATAAGCTTGGTCTGTATGATCTTCAAACTTTTTCTAAAGATTGGAATAATCCTAAGTGGAACAGAGGAATAACTGAAAAAAGATGTAGAATTGTAAAAGTGAATGGAGAGAACGTATTGGAGATTACTATTCCAAAAAATACTGTGAGTAATGGAGGTTCTTTCTGGAGATTAGAATTGTCACCTAGTTTAAAAGATGTCACATTGGAGTATGATATTATGTTTGGTAATAATTTTAATTTTGTTAGGGGAGGTAAATTACCTGGCTTAGGTGGAGGTTCTTGCCCAGGGGGAGGATCTAAAGATAAAGAGGGGTTTTCTGCAAGATTAATGTGGAGAGTTGATAATTTTCACAGTTTAAATTTAATTAAAAACCGGCACAAGGCATATCTTGTTCAATATGTTTACTATCCTGAAAGACATGAATCCAAAAATTGGGGCGAAGATATAATATATAGAAATGAAGTCGGCAGAATATTTGTGAGGTCAAAGAAATGGTATACACTATCCATGAACATAAAATTAGCTAAAGACTCTCGAAAAAAGGATACTCTCTTGGCGTGGGTTAATGGTAACAAAGTATCGCATAAAAAGTTAAATCTGAGAAAGAACAATAATTATGCTGTAGATCAATTAATGTTTAGCTTATTCTTTGGAGGGCATGAATCAAGCTGGGCCACAAAAAAGAAAGAAAAAATTTATTTCAGAAACTTTGTGATTACTGGCAAATAAAGGAGGTCTGAAAAACTTCTCCCTTCCAAATATTTGAGAACCCTGCGCTCTAAACTGATGTATGAATATTTAATTAAAAGGGTGCTATTTACAATTGAAAGTGCATTTATGACAGTCTGCAGATGTTATTGTTAAATCACCTACACACTTAGAATTCGGTGCTGGTTCTGCAATAACAATTGTACAGTTAGAAAACTTATCTAATCTAAGCGTTTCACATACTTCTCCGGAAGGAACATACGCAAAACTAGTTTGGGTATATTCTGTAATTGCATTTCTTTGCTCGATATTAGTCCTAATTTGGCAAGCAGAAAGCACTAAAAGCCCAAGAATCATTAAATACAACATTCCAAATCTCTTCATAATACTAAAGATAAGTACTTGTATTTTAAAAACATTTCTATGAGAATTGACGGTTTATTTGATTAGTAAAAAAGTCGCTGCTTATTTGGAAGAATTATTTAGAATTGTGCAGAAGCTTTGATTAATCATTTTTAAATTCAAAAATTTTATTCTTTTGTTAGAAGTATACCCATACAGGTTCCAAAATACAAATCAGATGGTTTTAATACTTCTTTTATTTTTGCAGAATCAGTATCTGTGTTATAATTAAAGTAAGGCATCACAAATGTGTTTCTCACCCGTATTATTCCTTCTTCAATTCCTTTTTCAGTTATCGGATCATGTCTTGTAACTATCATATTTAATGGACCTATCAATGCGTTTGAGTCTTCATCTCTCCAAGCAGAAACTAATCCATTTTCCATGATTTTTAATGTATAATGTGCTGGTGATTGTTGTCCAATAAAATAAATCCCTCTGCCAGGTCTTAATTCTCTTAAATTTACTTCCTTAACTCGTTCATAACAGTTAATTTCTCTTTCAAAATTTATGGCATGATGTATATTCGGACAATCTCTATCTGTATTAGGATTAAAGGCACCAATAATTTCTCTAAATAATTTTTCTACATCTTCAACAAGTCTTATTTCCATAAATTAACATAATATGTTTACTACTATTTAAACCTTTCGTTTCTGTTACCACTTAATAATGAATAAAGGATTAAAAGTTGAAAGCTAAAACCCTCAAATATTAATTATTACAAAAGTATTTGAGAATTGATAAATTAGTTGATAAATCAATAATTCTACAAAGGAGTATTCTTTATAAATATTTTTTCAAAAAATAGTCCTCTGAAACAGCACAGTATTGTTTTAAAACAATCCTGTTACCACAAACTACAGACCACCAACCACAAACTAATATTGGGTCCTTTTTCATAAAACATATTTTCAAACAATACTTCCTTGATTGAATTATGTTTTTTCGTGAAAATACTCTCTTAAAATATTGAGGATGTTTTTAATAATTCAAATCCCCCTAACCCCACTCTCAACTATCTCGAACAAAACTTCTTTTTCTCCTGCGATTGAGCGGTGTTTACGAAGAATCGCTTTTCTTTTACCTGCGTGAAAAGTTTGGAGTTCAACAATGCATTTGCTGCTGTATTTCACTAAGTCTCCTCCAACGATTTGAGAAATTCCATCATCAAAGCCAGTGTAAACATGATTTGTAACAAGAACTGGAATTAATTTTTTTCTAGCGATTTCGTTAAGAAAACCTATTTGTATGGCTAGCTCTCCGTTGACATCATGCACTTCTCCAGTGGTGTGTTTTTGCAGACGGTAAAGCATCGTTAAAGTATCAACAACTATAAGACCTATACTCGAGTTCACTATGTTTCTCAATTTCTCAAAAGCTTTCTTCTGCTCATCAAAATTTGTCGGCTGCAAAAAAATTATTTTTTCAAGAACTTTTGTTTTTTTGTAATTTGGAACAAGCTGTTCGAGCCGAGCAATTGAAAACCCTCCTTCAGTATCTATGTATATTACTTTTTTACCTAATTTTGCAACATTAACTGCAGCTAAAAGAGCGAAATTAGTTTTTCCAGCGCCCGCAGGACCGTAAATAGTTGTAATCGCATCGTTTTCGTAGCCGCCGTCTAACAATACATCTAAAATTTCAGTTCCTGTTGAAAGACGTTGAGAGCTCATAAGTATTCAAACTAGACAATCTAGAGAAGATATATAAATATTCTCCATATATAGACAACTGCGCAATTTATAACACATTAGGCGCAGTGGTCTATCTTGATGGCCGCGTAAATTATATTAAATAAATTGACGCAGCCATCAATAACTTTCATTCATGAAGAAAGAAACAATAATCTTGGCATTGGTATTTTTGCTAGTTCTAGGAATAAGACTCTTCTTGTCTTTTCAAACCCAAACATTCAGTTCTGAAGAATCTTATTTTCATTTAAGAGAAATAAAAAAAATAATTGAAACAGGACTGCCTTTTTTTCATGATGAATTGTCTTTTGGAGGCAGAGAAAGAGTGTTCTCCCCAATATTTGATTATGTCATTGCATTTTTTGCAAAAACCATTTCTTTTAATTTCGCAACAAAAGTAATTCCAAATTTACTTGCAAGTTTAGTTGTGCTAATAATATATTCAATCATATTAAAAATCACTAATGATAGCAAAACTGCGCTATTTGGAGCGTTTGCTGGAGGATTCATTCCAGTATTCATGGAACAAACTACCAATGTACTTTCTTCATTAACTATTGTTACTCCATTATTGCTTCTTTTAACAAGATTATTGTTGTCTTTAAATTCAACTAGATCTTGTTATTTTTTTCTCGCCACGTTAATAATTTCATCATTCATAAGTCCGCTCATAATAATTTTTGCATTAGGAATTTTAATATATTTGCTAATCTTAAAACTAGAAAGAATCAAGCAAGAAAAAAAAGAAAGCGAAATAATCTTTTTTTCGATATTTTTCATTTTATGGGCGCAATTCATAGTATACAAAAGAATTTTCATGTTTCACGGACCATCAATTGTTTGGCAAAACATTCCTACGCAAATTTTGTCAGAGTATTTTTCAAGGATCACGATCTTACAAGGAATTTATGAGATTGGAATGATTCCTTTCTTTTTAGGAATTTATGCAATATACAAATATTTGTTTATTGAAAGAAAAAAAGAAGAGTATTTGATAATTTCTTTTTCATTTGCCACAGGACTGCTTTTAGCATTAAAATTGATAGAACTTAAAACTGGGCTTATGTTTTTGGGATTTTTCTTAACAATATTATTTGCATCTTGGTTTAAAAACTTTATACTGTTTTTGAAAAAAACCAAATTTGAAGACTTTAGAAGCTTGATACAAATCATGTTTGTGCTTCTTTTAATCGCAACATCAGTTTATCCTGCATATCATAACACTTCAAAAAATATGAAATTTAATGTGGAAGAAAAGGAAATTGAAGCTTTAAACTGGTTGAAAGAGAATTCAGCAACAGATTCAACAATATTCGCCTCTCCTGAAGATGGAAATCTGATAAATGCAGTGGCTGAAAGAAAAAACGTAATAGATGGAGACTTTTTACTTGTAAAAGATGCAAAACAAAGATATGAAGATATTGAAAAAACATTTACAACAACATCATACACGGATGCAGTAGAAACAGTAGAAAAACATAAATCAAAATATATTTATCTTTCAAAAAATACACAAAAAAACTTTAAAACAGACGATTCAGCATTCACCAAAGAAAAATGCTTTTTAGAAATATTTGACAATGGTGTTGCTAAAATATATGAAAGAGTATGCAGGATGAGAATTTATGAAAGTAGATGAATGGAACCGAAGAATAGGACTGTTGTTTTTGTTAGCAGTTATGATTTTACTGCTTCCACACTCAATAAGAACTCTTAGCGGCAACAACACATTTATAGGAAAAGAGGCGTATTTTGATATAAAAAGTGCAAACGAAATCATTAAAGGAGTCAAGGACTTTAAAGAAATCACATCTTATCAAATCATCATAATATTTTTATTAAAATTTTTGAAAACTGACGCGTTATTAAGAGTCATCCCATTAATTCTGGGAATTTTAACATTGTATTTTTGCAAAAAATTTTTAGAAATAATAAGATTGAAATCGAGAGCGAGATTTTTCGTAATTTTATGTCTTGTACTATCTTCTTTTTTTGTTTCTACATTTACTATTTCTTCTCAAAGAGCGCTCACCAGTTTTCTTTTTGTTCTACTTTTATATCTGATTTATAAAAAAAGAAAAGAATGGAGCTTAATTAACTTAACGAGTTTACTACTCGCACTCTCTGGATTTTGGAATGCACTCTATACTGGAATGATATTCTTTGTATATTCTAGAAGTAAAAAAATAGATGGAAAGAAAATCATTTGGCCAATAATGATTATTCTGTTTTCATTAACTTTAGTTTACCTGCCTCAAGTATTTATTGAAAAACCAGAATTTATAGAACAAAATTATTTGAAATCCTTTTTATCAGATTTTGGAGGAATTAATGGAATCGGAACGTTTTCAATACTGCTAGCATGTGTTGGACTTTTGAAAGTGTGGAAATTTAAAAGAAAAAACTACTTTCTTTATGCAAGCTCTATCGCAGTAGTTATCGCATCATTCTTTTTCAACGAGTTAATAATTTATTCTCAGTTGATAATAATATTTCTAGCAGGCATGGGATTCAATTATTTTTATAAAACTAAATGGGAAGCAGATTATTTAAAACAAGGATTTATTCTGGTTTTGTTCTGCGGACTTTTATTTTCAACAGTATCTGACGCAATAAATGTTGGTCAAATGCAGCCTAACTTAAAAAAAATGGAAGCGTTCAGCTGGTTGAAAGAAAATTCTTCAAAAGAAAGCATTGTTTTCTCAGATTACAGAAACGGACTGTGGATAGAATATTTCGGAGACAGGGCTGTTGTTTTAGATGAAAGAATGGGAAAAACATCGAATAAAAGATTTAACGACAGTTATACATTGCTTAACACATATGATATGAATCAAGCAAAAGAAGTAATCAATAAATATGAAATAGATTATATCATAGTAACAAAAAAAATGTTTGAAGGAGATGTATGGGAAAGAGAAGAGTTAGGATTACATTTTTTACTGGGAAACAAAGAAAATTTTAAACTAAAATTCAATAACAGCGAAGTTTGGATGTGGAAATATATAGGGGCTTCTTTGGATGAGTGATTTAAATGAGAATAATACTTGGAATTGCAGGAGAAGGATATGGACATGCTACAAGATGCAAGCCAGTAATAGAGCACTTGAAAAAGCATGAGTTGAAGATATTAACTGGCGGCAAAAGTTATGAATATTTGTCAAAGAAACAGGAATTAACAAAGATTGCTGTTCCTAGATTAGTCTATGCTAATAATAAGCTTAACACAACATTATCTGGTTTACTGACAATAGTAAAAATTCCAGCAATAATTTATTCTCTAGGAAAAACTTTCTTTGTGTTCTTGAAATTCAAACCAGATATCATAATAAATGATTTCGAAATGTGCACTAATTGGATGGGAATTCTTTTCAGAGTTCCTGTTATACACATAGATAACGGACGAATAGTGATTGAAGGAGAAATAGAAACTCCAAAAAAACCTTTTCTATCTTTCCTAAAAGTATTGTTCTGGGGCAAAATATTGAATCCTTCAAAAAAATATGGATTGATACCTTCTTTTTTTGCAATAGATTGTAAAGAAGGAAATAAAGTAGTTTTTCCGCCAATGCGAGAAGAGATTAAAAAATTGAAGCCGAACTACGGAAAACATATTTTAGTTTATCAAACAAGCAAGAGCTATGGTGGGTTGATTAAGGAGCTTGAGAAAGTAGACAGAAAATTTGTGGTTTATGGATTTGATAAAAACGAAGTACAGAAAAATATTGCGTTTAGAAAATTTAATGAAAAAGGATTCTTCAAAGATTTAGCGAATTGCAGCTGTGTAATAACAAACGGGGGATTCAGCTTAATAAGCGAAAGTATTTATTTGAAAAAACCTGTGCTTTCATGCCCTGTGAGAAAGCAATTCGAGCAGGAAGTAAATGCATTTTATTTAGATAAATTAGGATATGGGAAAAAAGTGGAGTTTTTGAGTGCAGAGAACATAACTGAGTTTATTGGCGAGTTGAAGAGATATAAGAGAAATCTGAATAAATTAGAATGGAAGGATTGTTTTTTGGAGGAGATGGATGAAATCATTCTACTTTAAAAATATAATACTCTTCACCAAAATATTGTTTGTGAAATATTTCTTTACCATTTTGTTTCAAATATTTAAAAAATTCCATTTTAGTTTCAGAACAAACAGAATCTTCAGGCGAACAAGCCGAAAAAGATTTAGGCACATAAATTATGGCCCCGATTTTTTTGTTTGAATCAAATTCATTATAAGTTTCAGGTCTATCTTTCAAAACAAAATAATATGGAATAAAAAGCTTATCAACGTAACCTGCAGAAGTAGGGTCTGAAGTAAGAACTGCGCCTTCAACATTGTTTTTATTAAAGAAAGTATAGAATTCTTCTACAATTTGAGAAGGTTCTGAATATCTCAGGGCATAATATTCTTTGTCTTGAGAAATAACTGGTTTAATAAATACTAAAAGGAGAATCACAACCATTGCAAAAATTAATAATTTATTAAACTTTTTATTCTTGTAAAAGAAATCTATAGTTTGTTGAAAAGCAAAGACTGTGAAAAAAGTAATAAATGGAAGAATCAGAATAACAAAACGATCTTGTTTATTTATTATGTACGTAAAATATGATAAAAATACTGTGAAAAAAATAAACAAAGATAAATAATTGAATTCTTTAAATTTTTTCTTTGCAACAAAAATCAATACTCCTAAGATAAACATAAACTGAACTGAGAAGTTATTGAAAAAATAGTGTACATAAAAGAGAATATTAAATAGATTTTCTGAAAGTATTTGATTGACATTCGATTGATGGCTGAATGCTAGAATGAATGGTCTTAATGCTGCAACAAATATATTGCTAGTATAATCTCGGTATAAAAATAAGTTAAATAGTAAAAATGGAATTGCAGGGATTACAAATCCCACTAAAAATAAAATCAAATGATTGATCGTGTTTTTTAATTTTTTAAAATTAATTAAAATCAATATTAAGAATATAGGAACTGCAAGAAGTTGAGTAAATTTGGTTAAAATTGAAATACTGCAGAAAATTCCAGAAACAAAATAATTCTTTTTGAAAAGAAAAAAGTATATGGAGATTAAAAGAAAAAGAGTCGCGGGAATTTCAGTCAATATATATGAGGAATATAGAAAGAAAACAGGAGTTATAGCCAGCAAAAAAGAAGATAATAAAGAATATTTTCTATCAAAAAATTCTCTGGACAAAATATAGTTTACATAGATTAGAGCTGAAGAAAATAACAAAGATAACAGCTCACTTGCTAACACTGAATTAATGCCCATCTTCCAAAACAATCCTGTAAAAATAGGCAAAATTGGAGGACGTACCATCTCCCATAATCCAACTGTTCCTGAAGAATAAAGATATTTTCCTGCCGCCAAATAAACAGATTCGTCCCAAATAAGTTCGTGAAACTTAAACAAAAAAAATGACTTAACAAAAATAAATAAAGAAATTAAAATCATTATTTCAAAATTAGAATAAATAAATTTTTTAATTTTCATCAGCGCAACCTTCTCTAGGTTTTTTAAAATGACTACAAATGAGTTTTCTTAACTCCTCTTTTTGAACAACATCTCCTTGAACAAGCAAATCATCTAAAAGAAGAGCAGGATATTTAGAAACGTTATTACCTTGTTTAATAATAGAAACCATTCTTTCTTCACTTTCAACATCTACATCTATTGGGAATATTAAAAGGGAATCTCCGAATGTCTTTTTAAAGAAAGTGAGAAGCACTCCTTGATTAGGACAAAGACTGCATTTAGTAGATGAATAAAAATACATTATGTTTACTAAATCTATACCGCACTGTTCTTTGGCTCTTTGAGCGAACTGCCAATATTGCACATTATCTAGAATATATTGTCTATGAAGCAAAGAATACTCTCCTCCATTAATTCCTCCGTCTTTTTTATAGTTCTCTATTTTTTCAAGTGATTTTGCCAGCTGTTTAACTGCATCATCTAATGTGGCAGTCAAAAGAGAACAAGTATTTACATTATTTTGAAAAGAATTGAGCATCAAATATTGAAGTTGAAGACTTTTATAATTCAACTCCTGAGCACGACTTTCTTTGTTTAATGATTGAACTCTAGCATTATCAAAAATCATGCCTAATGATATTCCCAGCAAAAAAAACAATAAAGTAAAAACTCCAGCTAAAAAATATCTCCGTTTGCTAATCAACCTGTCTATTGCCATTATTTCTTTCCCCAAATCCATTCCTTTTTAAATACATGGTCAAAAACTGCAAAGACTGCTGCAACGCTTAAGAACAGATAGTAAAACAAAAAGTAGGGCACTATATGTATTGCGCCGTGCTTAGTTATTTTTTCTCCAGCATTTTTGTGTGCAAAATATAAAACAAAAACTGAAAAAGCAAAAAGCAAAATATTTACGAATAGTGTTGAAATATCTAAATTAAGAATCTCAAAATTAAACTCAAAATTTCTGAGATAAGGTAAAATATCAAAACCAACTAAATAAAAATCGTGAATTAGATTATATAGTGGTCTTATTGTAAAATAAAAAAAGAATCCTAAAACAAGAAAAGCCATCAAAAAACCACTGAAGTTTATTAAAAGTTGGACTCCAAAATCACCATATTTTTTATCAAGAATCATATGCTTATACTTAAAAGTGTTAACTAATCCGCCTCTAAACCATCTATTCCTTCTCTGAATAAACAAACCTTTAAATGTGGGAGGAGGGACAGTATAAACTTCAGCATCAGTACAATGAATAATCCTATAATTATTGTTTTGCAGTCTATAGGCAATCTCCATATCTTCAGTTGGATTTGTAACATCAAAACCGCCTAATTTTCTTATTATTTCAGTTTTATAAACTGAAAAGGGACCTGGAGCAACAGAAATACAATCAACATAGCCTGTTAATCTAGCTATAACTAAAAACATAAGGTATTCTAAACGCTGAAATTTTTGGACTAAATTAATTGGAGAATTAATCTTCATAGCAGGAGTTATTATTGCAATGTTTGCATCATTCTTTTCATAATATAATGAAAGCATTTTTTTTAAAGTATCAGAATGCACTTCAGAATCTGCATCTAAACAAGCAAAAAATTCTCCTTTTGCAACTACAAGTGCATCATTCAATGACTGCGCTTTACCTGAATTCTTTTTGTGATTTATTAAAACAATCTCACTCGAACTATTTTCACTTATTATTTTTTCAATCACTTTTTTGGTTTGGTCGGTGCTTGAATCATTAACAACTATTAGTTGAATTTTGTCTTCAGGATAATTGAGGGCGAGAACGGAAGAAATTGTTTTTCCAACATATTTTTCTTCGTTAAAAGCAGGAATTATTACAGTAACTAAAGGAAAACGAGTTAAATTAACTTTCTTCTTTCTTTCAGACAATATTATTTCCAGTTTATCAACAAATAATAAAACCCAATAAACCGCTAAATATAGAGAAATTAAATAAGTCATCCACAAAACCACAGAGCCAAACAAATTCATACTATCACCATATCATGCAATACTCACTTTATCCTTTTAAAGTTTTGCTAAAAAAACTCCACTCTAACATCCTCAATCTCATCAGGCAGTCTTAATATATCTGATGAAGATGTAGTAGCATACTCCCACAAATAATTTTTATCCACAGATATAGTTAAAATTTTGTTTTTATACTTATATTTTACATGATTTGTCTCATCTCTCTGATTTATGCCTTCATGAATGTCGTAAATATCATATAAACCTAATACTGAAGAATAACTTACTGTGAGAACGTGTTTATTTTTGTTATACTCTAATGATAATCCCGCTCTGAAAAATTCTTCAACAGTCATCAATTCTTCAGTTATTTTTTCTAAGCTCATTTTTTAATAAAGTCTCCCAGTGTTAGTCCTGCAGATTTACTTTTCGGAAGCTGTTCGACAGCATCTTGAGTAACTGTTTCAACAAGCTTAATATTAAGAATTTGCTCATATCTTCTTGCAGTTTCTATTGTTGGTTTATAATGCCCAGTTTCTATCTTATGAAGAGCTGACTCTCTTTCGTTTATTTTCCTGGCAAAATCTTTCTGAGTTAAGCCAAGTTTTTCTCTTATCGATTTAATTTTTTGTGCAAAGTCTTCAACTAGAACTTCGACAATCTCAGGTTCTCGCATTATGTTCTTCTTTACCGCAGAGTTACTGAACTCCTGAACTCTCTTTATCACTTTACCGAATTTTCCACATTTTTCACAGACTGAAAGCTCAGTGCCTTCAATAACCGCTCTGAATAATTCAGTTTCCTTACCGCACATTTCACACGCCATAACCATTATAAACTAGCATGGGTTTTTTAACTTTGTGATTGAATAATGGACTTTAAGAAACTTCGTGAAATAAATTTGGAAGAAACAAAGCAAAAATTAAGAGAAA
>CAYHXI010000010.1:0-19373 GCA_964360565.1 uncultured Methanosarcinales archaeon
TAAAGATATTGAGCGCTGGGGTTCTGGTTTAAAGAGAATTTATGATGTGTGCGCTGAAGCAGATGTTAAAGTGGAGTTTAAATTGCTGAAAAGTGGCTTTTTGGTAATTTTCAGTAGGAAGGTAAAATGGGAGTTAGATACTAGTTCTCAGAAAACTACCCAGAAAACTACCCAGAAAACTACCCAGAAAATTTTAGAATTAATTAAAGAAAATAAATACATCTCAAGAAAGGAATTAGCAGAAAAAATAGGAATAACTGAAGATGGAATAAAGTTTCAATTGAACAATCTAAAAATAACAGGTCTTCTCAAAAGAATCGGCCCAGATAAAGGAGGACATTGGGAAATTGTAAATAGTCTGTAATCATTGAAGTCACCTCCACCCATCCAACAACTTCGTCTGTTTTTTATCGAAGTTTTCATGATATTTTGGTGGAGTAACTGATTTAAATGAAAAACCCCAGTCTTTGAGCATTTGTTCTGCATTAGAAGTTATTTTTGGAGCGGCTAAAATCCCTCTAACTTTTTCTACTCCTTTGCTTTGCATGATTTTTTCTACGTATCTTCTTAATTGAGTTACTGCTCCTAAATCTGCGCAATATCTTTTGCATTCGATAATCACTAAATTTCCATTTTTATCTGTGCAAAAAACATCTATAAATCCATATTTCGTCTGCTCCTCTTGTGAAACTGGCTTCAATCCTTCTTCAACCAAAGAAGGATTTTCATAAATCATCTTAGACATATCTTCTTCAGTTCCTGCGATAACTATGTTTTGGCCGTCTTCAAGCCTTCTGGAGTCGAAAAAAAAGATTCTATCAATATCAACTTCCATTAACTCTTTGAGCTCGAGGTTCTCCGACTTTAAAACAATTTTTTTGCCGCTGATACTCATGGAATGGGAAGTGTTTTGTTTCATATAATTTATTGCATTATTTCCTAGAGGTTGATGAATTAAAATAGTTTTGTCTTCTTTCACTATTAGAATTCTATCTCCCAAATCTAGAAAACTTTCTGCTCTTCCAGAATATTTTACTTTGCACCTGCAACTCATAAGTATAACTTCATTTCTATTTAAAGCATCATTGAATAGATTGCAATAGTCTTTTAACTCGAGCATTTTTTACCCCTAAAACTATTTCTGTTGAGGAACGTTAGGAGTTTTTGTTTGAACAATATAAGGCCCTATTATCTCCTCTAGTTTATCATACAAGTCCTGCAAAGATTTTTCATTCTTTATAATTATATCTGCTACTTCAATACAAGATAAAATTCTTTTTCCATTAGGGTCTGGGCTTCTTGCTTCAGAAAAATCAAATCTTTTAAATTCATCAAAAGTTTTTATTTCATTTTCTCGGTTTCTCGCTTTAACTCTCTCGAAGCGAACTTCTTGAGATGCGTCAACAGCCAATAAAACAAAGTCAGGTCTTTTTCTTAATTCTTCAACTTCTGCAGGATTTCTTATGCTGTCTACAACTGCAAGTTCTTTATTGTTTAATCTTTCGAGAGCTTTTTTAGACAAATGATTCGGGCCATGCAAAGTTCTCCATTCGTTTGCAATATCTGTTAAAGTATTTCGGTTTATTTCTTGCCCTCTTAAAGAACATTCTTCTCTTAAAAAATCCGAGAGAGAAATTACTGTAAACCCTTTCATCTTGAAAAAATCTGAAGTTACTCCTTTTCCTGAGCCGACAAAGCCTGTAATTCCGATTAGCATAAAACCTCTTTTGTGGTTAATGGTCAGTAGTTGGTGATCTGTAGTTTTTTGTAAATATTCATTAGTTACTCTCTACCGACTACTTGCTACAGACTACTAACTTCTTCAAGTATATAATATTGTCGATGTTGAAAAAGATATTTCTGAGTTTCTAAATACTTATATAGCTGGTTGTTTAGAATAGTGAAAGAATGGACAGAAAAGAGATTGGGGATTTGGTAAAGTCTATACAAGCAAGTTTTACTTCTGAAGAATTATCTGAATTGTTCGGCAGATCTCTTCTCTCAGATAAAGCGATAAAAAGACACATGGAATTAGGAAGCATAGTTATAGAGCCATTTGAACCAAAGAATTTAGGGACGGTAAGTTATGACGTTACTCTTGGAGAGAATTATTTCAGAGAAGCAAACCCATCTCCAGGAAGAGATGTATTGAACCCATACTGTGAAGAACACGTTAGACGAGTTTGGAAGCTCCAAAAAGCTGAAACTGCTTATGATATCGCACAAAAAGCGAACTTGGATTTAACAAATCTATTTGGCAAAGGAATTTCTCAAAATGATAAAGTAATAATGATGAGCCCTGGAGAAACTATATTAGGTCATACAAATGAATTCATCGGCGGAAGAAAAAACGTAACAACAATGATGAAAGCAAGGTCTTCTCTTGGAAGAAATTTTATAGAAATTTGCAAGTGTGCAGGATGGGGAGATGTAGGATACGTAAATAGATGGACTTTAGAAATAACTAATAATTCAAATTATCATCATATTCCAGTTGTAGTTGGAAGACGAATAGGCCAGCTCGTATTTTTTGAAGTAGAACCAATACTAAACAAAGACTATACAAAAACAGGAAAATATTGTGGGAGTTTAGATGTTGAAGAATTAAAAATAAAATGGACTCCTGAAGAAATGCTTCCGAAGATGTGGAAAGATAGAGAAGTGGTCGGTAGTAAGTAGTCAGTAGTCTGTGACGAGTGGTTGGTGCTACTAGCAAACTAGTAAACTTCCACTAACCACAAACTAACAAGAGGTGATTTATGCATCCGTACAAAGGCAAACTAATCGTTTTAGAAGGACTTGATGGAATAGGGAAAGGAACTCAAGTAAAAGCTTTAACAGATCTTTTCGAGAGCGAGGGTATAGCTGAACAAGTTCAGCATAACCCATCAAAACAAAGTTTTGAGGGAAAAAGAGTGTTTGACTTGCACACTCACTGGACACGATATCATTTTCATCCACAGTTTGATTCTTCACTGAAAAAAAATTATGTTGATTTAGATTCTTTTGATGTTTTAATCTCTGCAGAGCCGAGTTATGTTGGAGCAGGACGAAGCATAAGAGAAGAAGTAATATGCGACAATGGAAGAAGATATTCTGCACAATTAACTGCACAATTGTACGCTATCGATAGAATGGTGTTAGACAAAAGAGTTACACTGCCTGCTTTGAGTGCTGGAAAAATTGTTGTTAAAAGCAGATCGGTAGTTTCCAGCTTAGTGTATCAACCAATCCAAGCTCAAGAAAAAGGAGAGAAGTTGACAATTGAAGATGTGTTAAGTTTAGAAGGTAATCAGTTTGCCATGCGAAACTCTCCAAATCTTTTAGTAATAGGGACGATAAGAAATCCTGACGATTTAATGAAAAGATTGGCTGAGCGGGAGAAAAAAGATGATGCAATATTTGAGAACATTGAATTTCAGCTTAAAATAAAACCTCATTACGAAAGCAAATGGCTAAAAGATTTGTTTGAAAAAGAAGGAACTTGCGTTGAGTATTTAGATGCGGGAATATCTGTTGAAAGTACTAAAGAGCAGGTGGTGAGGATTGTGAAGGAGTATTTACGAAAAGCTTAAATACTAATTAGTACCATATAGTACTAGGTGATATTATATGCAATCCGAACAATTAAACTTGAAGTTGGATAAAGACCTTTTCAACGAAGTAGAACTAGTCTCAAAAGTTCTTCATTTGCCAAAAAATGAATGGGCAAGAAATGTTTTAGCTCACGAAGTAAAGAAAGAAATAGAAGCTCAAAAACAATTTATTGTTAGAGAATACATCAAAGGCAAAGTAACAAAAACAGAACTAGTTAAATTACTGGGCGATAAGGAAGTGGCAGATATAGATAGAATACTTAAGATAGGTAAAAAAAGTTTTGAATATGCGAAGATTTTAGCTGGAGCATAGAATGAGATTAGTTATGGATACTTCTGCACTTCTTTCTTTAGAAGCAGGCAAAATTCTAGATTTAGTTATTGAAAATTTTGAATTGGTAATTCCTAAAAGAGTTGAAGAAGAATTAAAAGGAATCAGTAAGAACCATGATTTTGAAGGTAATATGGCAAAAAGAATCTTTAGTTTTCTGGAGGACGAAATAAAAGTAATTGATGCTTCTAAGCATTCTGAAGAAGGAGAACTAGAGTGTGTTTATCTTGCAAATGATTTGAATGTGGAGTTCTTAATAACCGATGACACTGCTGCTTTGGAAAAACTTGAAAAAATCTGCAAAAAGAAAATAGCATTTAGTACAACATTGCTTTCCGCATTAATTATTAAAAATGAACTGAGTAAAAAAGAAGCCATAAACATTCTTGAAAGAATGAGAGTAAAAAGAAATTGGAAGGATAATATTATTTTTGAACAGGCGAAATCGCTCTTGGAGAACTATTGATTATCTAAATTCATCTTCAAAACAGTAACATCCTTGCCCAGTTATAGAATTTATTTGTTCTAGTTCTAATGTGTGAACTTGATACAGTTGTGGTTCTTTATTTTTTTGAGATTTTGACAATATTTTGAATACTCTTATTTCAAAATCTCCATGGCCGTTATTAGCCATAGTACTATCATCAGCGATTTTGATTATTTCTCCTTTGATATTGAAACAATTTGGAGAAAAATTGTTCTCACAAGAATAAATGTTATTGCCATGCTGTCTTAATACTTGGTCAAAAACACATGATAAAAAGTGATTTCTTGCATAAGAATCTCTATCTTCTTGAGATACTAATTGCTCTAATCTTGCAAAAATGTCTTTTCGTTCATCTCTGAATTGTTGAACTTTTCTAGCAAACTCATTAATTCTTTCTTTTTTAACATACTCTTCTAGTTTACCGCCTTCGAAACTTTCTGAAACTAAATATTTTATGTTGAAAGGTTCTAAATAAAATTCAGGATGTTTTGCTGCTAATTCTTCAATGTATTTTTCACATAATTCGTTTATTTTTGTATACTCTACAGGATAATGAGCGATTATGTTCTTTCCGTTATTTCCATCATCAACCAGTATGAAATTTGCAACTGAGGTTTCGATTAAATCTATTTTTTGATTTTTATATTTTGGATTGTTCATTTTTTTCCTCATTTGAATTTTTCGTCAATTTTACTTCCAATAGTTATGAGATGTTCAATATTATTTAATCCTTTCTTCAAATGTTCAGGAAAAACATCTCCATGTTTCGCTCCTGCTAAACTACCATACATTGCTCCGGTTGTATCACAATCTCCTCCAAAATTAACTAATTCTATTAATCCGTCAATAGGATTGTTCCAATACTTTTGAAACATGAATAATGCAAAAGGATAAGATTGGTAAACTGCACTTGAGCAACCTATTACTTCATATGCAATTTCTGGATTTGCATCTTTGTTTTTTTCTATCCACTCTATTCTAGAAAGTAAATTTCCTTGTTCGTGCCAAGTAAATTTTTCTTCTAAAGGAGATTCCCATTTTCTACAAATCTCTGTGAGAGAGCTAACAAATTCTTTTCTTGAACAATTGTTTAGAACAGAATGAATTGCATGAGCTTGCAAAACTCCGCTAACAATTGAGCGAGGGTCTAAATGAGTTATTTTTCCAATTGTTTCAGCATGTTTTAATCCTTCATCATATTTTTTTGTAGCATTAATGTAAAATCCTATTGGAGACATTTTCATGGCGGGAGCATTTCCTGGACCGCCAATAACTCCTGAACTAAATGGAGAAATTCCTTTGTTGAGATTATCCATAGCTTCTCTAGTAGTTCCACCAAAACCTTTGTTATCTTTGTTGAATATTTCTAAATGTTTTTTTGCAATGTCTTCAATATTTACTTCTCCTAACTCTGCCATGGATTCAGCAATAGTTAGAGTAAGAATTGTATCATCAGTATATTCTCCTTTCTTGAAATCTTTTGTCCAATATTTAAGTTCTCCAAATTCATCTTTTTCAATAAGTTTGCCTTCTTTATCTTTAACTAGCACAGGGTCTATGAAAGAAGTTATTTTTCCAACGTATTTTTGTATTTGTTCTTTTTTCCATCCTTCAACAGGCATACCTAGTGTATCTCCAATTGCACAACCTACTAAAGATGCAGAATATTTATTCATAATAAGTGTATATAATACACGTTTGTTTTTAAATGTTTTGGTTTGAATATCCTTCCAGTATAGAAAACAATTTAAAGAAAAGGGGTTTTATCTCAGCTATGGTTGAATTAAAACCTGGATTTCATTTCTGGAATTGGTATTATAGAGATAATGGAACTTTCGGAGATGACGTTGCAAGATATATTCAAGACTATCTTAAGAAAAATGCTGTAGAATTAAGAGATGGGCAAGAATATATTGAAAGATATGGCTATAGTAGAGAGACTAATCCAATGTTTTACTACAAAGGGTCTACAATTGAAGCATCACATATAGGCAGTGACCACGCAACTCAATTAAAAATATGGTCGAATTCTGAGAAAAAATGCAAAAGCTTGTTGGAAGAACTTCTGACTGCTGCAGAAAATAAAACTGCTTCAAAAGGAATGAGAGTTAGACGTAAAATCCCAAGAGAAGGAGGATACGAAACTCCAGAGTATATGAAGAAGTATAGATGAGATTTTGTTAAGTAATTAGATTTCTAGGAAAATAACTTATTTTGTGCTCGTTGAATATTATTATTGACTCGTATATTTTTATTACATCTGAATATTTCTCTTTCAAATCTAGAAGCACTCCTTTGAATTCTTCTGTTGATTTCACGTGGATGTCAAGCATTAAATTATATGCTCCTATTGTGCTAGTCACGTAGTATATTTTTGAGTGTTGTTTGCAATAATTGATGAATTTTTGTTTTCTTTCTTCGCTAGACTGCTGAAATTGAATTAGTAATAAATGCCATTGTACTCCTAGCTTGTTTACATTTATTTTTGGTTTAAATCCTTCGATAATTTTATCTTTGATAAGTTTTTTCAGATGATAGTTAACAACATGCACAGGAATTTTTGTTTTTTGTGCAATAATCGTGATTGGCTGTCTGGAATTCTGAGAAATTTCTTCAAGAATTTTGACATCAGTCGCATCTAGTTCTCGAGGTTTCTCTTTCTCTGTTTGCCTAACGCTGTGCAAGTCTCTTTTTTCTCCTAAGAATTTGTAGCTGATGTGCTCTGCAGAAATTAAAGTTGTGAAGTTGTACTCATGCAAATTTTCTCCACATAAATTGATAAGTTGGTTCAACGAATCGTTGAATGTTTTTATTGAGTTTGCGTATATGAGTGCTATCGCGTCCCATCTTCCTGTGCCGCTAACCAGCCAGCCGACATAATCCAGCTCAGTTATTTTTTTCAGCAACTCTATTTCTTTTTGTTTGTTAAGTTTTTCCAACTGCAGAAATAGATAATATGAATTAAAACCCAGTTTTCCAGTATTGATTATGGTGTAAAAATTTGAAATGATGCTATCACTCACTAACTTTTGTACTCTGTAATTTACTACTTGCTTGCTTGTACCTATTTTCTTTGCGATTTCAGAGTCAGTTTGTCTTGCGTTTCTGTCAAGTTCTACTAATATTCTTCTATCTCGCTCATCAATAATATTTGATTTTTTAGGCATATTATTGTTTGTGTGATAATTACTATATAAATATTGTTATTTTGTCAAAAATAAAACTAGGTAATTTTAAATAAATGATAAACAACATGTTTTGTGACATTATTTGTTGGAGGGATAAAATGGAAATCAAAAAAATATATCAAAAAGTATGTAAAGGCGCAGAAAACTTAGCATCTGCAGGAATAGTGACTCTGTTGTTGTCACCATATATTATTTTGGCATCAGGAGTTACAGCGCCATTTAGAAATCTTGCTGGGGCGGGAGTATATGCTGGAGGATATTTGCCAGTTAAAGCAGGAATTGAATACGTGCAAAATAAATCTAAAGAAGAATTTGTTGGAAAACTGAAAGATGTTGGATTAGTATATGGCTTAGGAACTCATTCGAAAATAAGATTTGCTGAGTTTGAATTGGAAAATGGACGAGTAAAGAAAGTGTATGATTTCCCTCGAGTTTTAGAAGGCAAACTAACTGCAAATCAAGTGCTTCCAAAACAATCCCAAGAATCAAATTGGGCTGATAATTTGTCATTTACAAGTTCAGAGTCAAATTTCAAAGGCAAAAATTTGAGTGTTGGTGCAGATTATCAAGTAACTTCAATTGATGATGTTGTGGTGGATGTTGATTGAAGAGGAAGTTTTGATGATTGATAAAAATTATGACTGGGAAGCTGCAAGAAAAAGATACCAAGAACATGAGAAAATAACAAGCACTTTAGAAGGCCAAGTGCTTTACCTTTTCAAATATTTATTGGAAAGTCTCGATGAGAAACTAACTAATGGAGAGAAAGACTTGGCAGAACTTAAATGGGAAAAGACCAGATATATTGCATCAGGTAAAGACCATGATGTTAAAAGATATATTAACGTTATAACTAGATATTTGCTTGAAGAAAAAAGATTAGAGAATGCGCTTAAAAATGCAGAAGTGTGTGAAGAAGAAATACAAAAAGAAGTAGAACTTTGTAAACAATATTTAGATAAATCTTTAGACTTGCTTATTAGGTCAGATGAATTTATTCATAAAGAATGGAGAATTATTATTTATGCGTTGAATAAAAAGAAAGAAAAAGGAGAAAAACTCACTTCTGAGGAAGAAGAAATTTTTAACAATGTTTGCACAGCATTGGATAACGAAGCTATGGAGAGTCATTGAGATGTTATTCCTCAATTATTAATTTCAAAATACTTGAATCATTCATTTCTTACTCTCTAACACTTTAGTTATTTTTTCTTCTAAGTCAGTTCCCTGCACAGCTAATTTGAGCTTTTCTAGTGTTTGTTTATCAATATGCTTTAAATCTATTAATTCTCCTTCTATGTTTCTAAGAGTATTAAGAGCATCATTCACTCCGTTATCGTACCCCTTCCAGTAGCTAGTTCTATCAACTACTTGTCTTTTTGATTCTCTTTCAGACTGCTCTTTCGTCCAGTGCTCTCTATCGCTACAACTTCCTCCGTATCCAGGATCGTAGTCTAAAAAAATATTTGGTTCTTCACTTAACATTTTGCACCTCCGCAAATTAGTTAATGTGGTTTAGAAATTAGACCAATATAAATATTTTAATGATTAATTTATTCTTATGAGAATTTTATCCACGACCAACTACTTATACTCTCTCCAGGTATGTTTGCATTTCTCGCATTTGAAGAATCGAGTAGGAGCTTCGTCTGCAGCTCGAGTTTGAATAATCCAATTATATGCTTTGCCGTGTTTGCATTTAGGACACTCTGCATCAGTTAATGGAAGAATTTCTTTATCTTCAGCCACTCCAACTCCTACACTTTCTCCTTTTGGAGCGGTTGATTCAGTTATGATAACGCTTTCATCAGTTTCTTTTTTGAAACCGCAACTGCAGACTAACAATTTTTTATTCTTATCAATCTTAGGCATCATTATCGAACTACATTTTGGACAAAAAAGCATTTTAAATTTAAACCTCGCTAATTTATTTTATTGTTTATTATTGTTAACAACTCAACAAATCCTATCTTGAGCCACCCTAAATAAGGCACTCTAAGAACAGCTTTGCCGTATAATTTTTCAGCAGGAATATTTCTCTCCAATGAATCACTGCCACAGTTGTGGTCGCCCTTGGTTTTATAAAACTTACCATTTTCTTTCGCTTCAATAACTCTGTGAATGATAGGATAATTTCTACCAGGCATATCAAAAACAATCACTTCTCCAACTTCAGGTTGTCCCGCTCCAAACAGAACCATCAAATCTCCTTTGTTAAAACCGTTCTTAAAAGGATAATTCATGAATTTTATTTTGTCGATATTGATTTGAGAATACAGGTCAGACTGCTTGATGTCTGAAGCACACTGGCTGCTCCACCAATTTTCAAAAGTGCCATCATGCTCCATACTTCCAGATACAACTGCAACTATAGGAAATTGAGTGCCGAAAACAATGCCTAGTAAAGGATAAACTGCAAATTTGATTAAAACATATGCTAGTACAAAGCAAGTCACCCAACTGAGGATGCCTTCTCCATTCCAAACAAAGTCCCAGAATTTATACAATGATTGTCCTGTTTTTTTAAGCCAACTATCTTCCATTCATTCATAAAAAGCATAACTTAATAAAAAGGTTTTGTTTCATATGAAGTATGCAAAAGTCAAGCGATTATAGACAACCAAAGCCGAGCTCATATTATGAAGGAGTGCTTCAGCTGAGGAACCCTTCTCAGGAAGTAATGGATTTTGTTAAAAATACGCTTAAAGGAAGAAAAGACTGCAAAGTGGCTAAAGAAGACTTCTTTAAGAATGGAGTGGATATTTATCTTACAAACCAACATTACTTGAGAAGTTTAGCCAAGAAACTAAAAGAAAATTTTCTGGGGCATCTTGAGGTAACTGCCACGTTGCACACTCAAAGTAAAATGGGAGATGATTTGTACAGAATAACTGCTTTGTTTGAAATGTACCCTATCAAAAAAGGAGATATATTGAATATTGGAGATGAGCAATATAGAATAGAAGTGATGGGACAAAAAATTATGCTTAAAGAAGTAAAGAGCGGGAAAAAAATACATAAAACGTTCAAAGAGATTGAAAGGTATATTGGTCGGAGTTAGTGGTGGGGGGTCTGTAGTCTGTAGTGGGTGGTCAGTGGTTTGCGGATTTCAAAAAAACTCTCTTGATAGAACTTGTCTAATTTCAAACAATCCTCTGCTGAAAAACAAGATATGATTTCTTTTCTCTACTACCTATTTACCATCTCTAATCGCCCTTTCACACTGCTTCCAGCTTATCAAACCTTCTCCGCGGAGAGCATTAAGAAGAACTTCATTTGTTGGTTTTTTACATTTTAAGTAAGGATAGTTCATTTCGTAGTAGAATGTTTCAACAACTCTGGCAACATTTTCCATTAAACCTCTAGACTGATTGTCAAAAGCACAGAAAATACTTCTAAATCCAAGAGACAAATCATAACTGCACGTGTGCGCAGCTTCGTGAGCTAAATTGTGAAGTTCGTAATCATTCCTTAATTTTATTGTCCCGTCAACCGTTGCAGTTCCGATGTATTTCTCCCCCAATTCTGTAGGTCCTTTAGGAAAAACAATTATTTTTTTAGTGTTCTTCAACAACTCAGGATTTTCATTTCTTATTATGCTCAAGTTGTAATACAGTTTTTCAACTACAGCTTCGCTTTTGTCTCCTTCATAAATGATGTTGAAATCACGTTCTAGAACTGTTTCTAGACTTACAAAAGGTCTTGATGCAGTAAGATATGCCTGCTGAACTAAAGGTTTTCTATTAGAAAAATGTGCATAAGTAATATCTCCTAGTAAAACTGCAAAAGTTAAGCCTAATACCTCTTTTTTCAACGATACACCTCTTTTTGTAGAATGATATTTATTCGTGTTTAAATATATTTATATTCTCAATAATACTGGTTATAAGAAACAGTTATTCGATTATCTCAACAAAATTATATTCCCTCTACCTTTCTTTATCTTTTTAACAATTCCTTTTTCTTCAAGCTCTGCAATTATTAGAGATATTTTAGCTTCAGATTGAGGAATCACTTTTCTTATGTCTTTTTGAGTTGTACGACCACCTTCCTTTTTTATGAAGTCGACTACTTTTTTCAATTCATCTGTTAGGATTATTGTTTTCTCCTCTTTCTTTTCTTCAACGTTTTTATTCTCAGCTTCTTTTCTTTCGCTGTGATGCTTCAATCTATGAATAAATCCAAAAAGAAGCAAAAAGAATAATGCGATAAATCCTGCAGTTAGAAGCCAAGTTCCTCTGACTTCATCTATTGAAGTTATGTCTTCTTCTGTCTCGTTAAGCAGTGCGACTTCATCCTGCAAATTAGGCAATAATATAAGATCTAAATTGTAGTCTCCCTCCGTTTTTATTGTAACTTTTTCTTGAATGAACAAGTCTTCTGGTTTTTGCCAAGCTTTAATAGTGTAAGTTCCTTTTGCAACTTCAAAAATATAAGTTCCGTTTCTGGAAACGTAAGTTTGTTTTGGAGAAGTAGATATCTCTAAAATAACTTTATCCTGAAGCTCAAGATCTAAAGAATAAATAGAACCATATACTTTTGCTCCAAAAACAAATTGAGTGCTCAACAACAAAAGAGTAAATAATAAATAGTATTTGGCCATAGAAAATTAGAAATTCATATTAGTATATAATATTTACTGTTTAAATTTTTTGTAGGTTGTCTTCGAGTCACAGTAAAATGGTATAATCAATATTTATAGAGCTATATAAAGCTTTAAAAGTATTATTTATGCTAATTAAAGTATGATTGGTTATTAAAATAATTTAAAATATTGAAAATTGAAAGTATCTTTATAAATAAACTCTACTTTTCAAAGCTTGTCAAGCAAAAGCTTGGCAATATAGGCTATCTTACAAAAGGGGTGTGAGGCTAAAATCGCTTCACACTTTTATTTTTAACTGATGGCTTAAATAAATCATGCGAGGAAAAAAATGAATAAAAAAATATTTTTTGGAATTTTTGTAATAGCCATATTATTGTTTGCTTTCCCAGCTTTCGCTGAAGAAACCAAAGATAGCAAAGGAAGACCTAACTATACTGCTAGAGCAGCAAATGCAGCAAAACCAGTTGCAGTTGCAAGAGCAGAAAGAAATATGGATGTAAAAACTGCAAAACTTGAAGCAGTACAAACAAGAAAAGACGCAGTTGAAACAATGCAAAAAGAAAGAGAAGAGCTTAAAGATAAAAGAGCAGAATTAAGAGACCAAATTAAAGATGCTCCAAAAGAAGAAAGAAAAGATCTTAGAGAAACTGCGAAGGAAGAAATAAAAAATGCAGGAACTAAAATAAGAGATGAAAGAAAAGAAAAATTCGATGAAGCTAGAGCTAAAGTTGAAACTGTTGCAAAAGCAGCAAAAGAGAGATTAGAGTCTGCTAAAGTAGAACAAAAGCAGGCAAAAGAACAAATCAACTCTGTAAAAGAAAAAGTAAAAGAATGTAAAGGATTAGAAACAGATGATTGTAAAAACGTAAGAAAAGATGTTAAGAAAAAAACAAGAACATTTATTTCTTCCGCAATTGATAGAGTGCTAGGATTACTTCAGAAAACAAAAGAAAATTTAGTTAAATCAAAACTTTCTGATGATGTTAAACAAGTTCATCTTGAAGACATTGATGCGCAGATACAAAAACTTGTCGAGCTCAAAAATAAAGACGCTCAATTAACTGCAGACACTTCTGCTGAAGAGATAAAACAAATTAATTCCCTTCTTGCAGACTCTTGGAAAGAAACTCAAAGTTCAATAAGAAAAAGTGCAGGAACAATAGCTGCAGAGAAACTAGGGGGAGTATTGCAGACAAGTGAAAAACTTGAGCAGAGACTTACAGCAACTATAAACAAACTAAAAGAAAAAGGAGTTGATGTTGTTAAAGCAGAAGGAAAAATAGCTGAATTCAACAAATTGATTGGAGAGGCAAAATCACTTCAAACAGAAGCTAAAAGATTGTTTTTGAGCAAAGAACCTCAAAAAACAGATGAGCTGATGAAAGAAGCCACCTCTAAAATAAAAGCAGCACACCAAAGACTCAACGACGCCCACAAGATTTTAAAAGAAATATTGAATCTTTTAAAGTCTGAGAAAGAAGGACAAAAAGCACTTGAAGAATCAACTGAAGAGAAAAAGGAAGTTGAATCAACTGGAGTTGCAAAATGAAAGCGAACAATTATAAATCTGGAGAACTAAAAAGCACTATGAAAAACAGATTATTTAGCATGACTAAATCTCTGAGTTTAGTTATTGTTTTAGCTTTACTCATAGCGTTAGTTTCCTGCAAAGGTTCAAGTTTTCCTCAAGTTAATGAACCAACAAAAACTATTGAGGAAACAACTCCTTCAGTGAATTCAAATGTCGCTTCAATAGACAAGGATTTACAAGAAGTAGAACAAGCAGACACTGATTTAAACCTGCAAGACTTAGAAAATCTTGACAAAGATTTGCAAGAGTTGAACGGATTAGTGGAATAGTTTTTATACTTTCTTTATTTTTTTTATTTTACTTTTTATCAACTGAGAGATGAGATTCAGCAATGTTTATATAATTGGTTATTTTGTTAATTAATATATGAACAAGAATGGAAAAAATACTGCAAAGAATATTTTTAAAATACTGGAACATGAAAATTGCAGGCAAATTACTTTTCATTACAATCCTGAAACAAAACTTGAACTAATCTGGGTTATAGATTCAATCCCTGAAAAAAGAGGCAAAGATGGAAAGTTAACATTAGACGTATCTGCATCTGGAGGAACAAGATTCGCCCATAAAGATGCTGATGTTGCTTTGCAAGATGCAATCAAATTAGCAAGAGCAATGACTAGAAAAGCAAATGTTCTTGGAGTTAAAGAAGGCGGATGCAAAGCAGTTGTTTTAGCGAATCAGAAAAAGAACAAGAAATTTCTGCACTCAATAGGAGACTTCATTCAAATTCATAAAGGATTATTCAAAACAGCCATTGATTTAGGGTTCAATATGGCTGATGGAAAACAGATAGCCTCAAAAGCAGAGTATGTTGATTCTTTGTCTCATTTAGCAAAAGGTTTAGGAAGTACTGGAGAAAATACTGCAGAAGGTTTAATTTATGGGCTTCAAGTAATTTGCAAAGAGATTTTGAATAAACCATTACGAAAATGCACTGTTGCAACACAAGGACTAGGTGCAGTTGGTTTTCCTCTTGCAGAAAGACTTGTTAAGATTGGTTGCAAAGTTATTGGGACTGATGTTGTAAAATCAAATCGTGAAAAAGCCAAGAAGATTGGAGTTAAAATTGTTTCTTCCAGTGAAATTTTGTTTCAGAAAGTTGACATTCTTTCTCCATGTGCTTTGGGTGCCGTAATTAATAAAAAAATAATTCCAAAACTGAAATGCAAGATTATTGCTGGAGGAGCAAACAATCCTCTTGAGAATGAATTTGAAGATGAGAAATCTCTATTAAGAAAGAATATTATCTATGTTCCAGATTTTGTTTTGAATTGCGGAGGATTCTTACAGGCATTAGTTGAAAGAAATGGTGGGGCAATAGAAGAAGCGAGAGAAGAATCTAAAATAGTTGGAGACCGGTTGAAAGAAGTTATTAATTATTCGAGAAGAAATAAACTAACTCTTTTAGAATCGGCAACTGAATTGTTTGACAGATAATTTGAAGTACCAATAAATAGGTAAGACTTATGTTGTACTGTTTAATTACATCATAGTGTCATTAATATCTATATTTAATAACATTGCGATGTTACTGTTTTTAATAAGTTGTGACGTTATAATGCCACAAGATTTATATATTAGTTACATCATAATGTAATAAAATGGAAATATTCGAGCTAGAAAAGTTTAACAATTGGTGGAATACTGGACAAGTTAAAGAAGAACTTTTAAAGTCTTTCAAGAGAGATATTTATGATGATATTAAAAAATATATTTCTCTCAGGCAAATAATTCTTCTTTACGGCCTTAGAAGGATGGGAAAAACAACTTTAATGTTTCAAATAATTAATGAGCTTCTTAAAAATAGTGATTCTAAAAACATTTTTTACTTTTCATTCGATGAACGGATTTTTGATTTAAAAGAAGTTCTGGATAATTATCAAAAACTAATTCTTGGAAAAACTTTCGATTCTACCAAAGAGACGATTTACTTATTTTTTGATGAAATTCAAAAAGTCGAAGATTGGGAGAGCAAAATAAAAATTTATTATGACTTATATCCTAAAGTAAAATTTTTTCTCTCCGGCTCTGCATCAGTAAGTTTAAGAAAGAAATCAAAAGAAAGCTTGGCTGGAAGGATTTTCAGTTTTTTAATACCTCCTCTTAGTTTTGAAGAATTTTTAAAAATGAAAGGAAAAGATATGGATAAAATAAAATCAAATATGAATCTTTGGAGCAGAGATTTGCTGCCTTTATTTTACCAATACATGAAATTCGGTTCTTTTCCCGAATTGGCAACAATTGAAAACGAAGATATAGCAAAAAAATATTTAATTGAAAATGTAGTGGACAGAATAATCTATAAAGATTTACCTGAAGAATTTGAAATAAAAGATTTAGAACTATTAAAAAATTTAGTTTATCTGCTTGGCAAAAATCCTGGAATGACTATAAATTATCATGAAATAGCCAAAAACTTGGGAAAAGACCAGAGAACAATATCAAACTATTTTGAGTATATGGAATTCGGTCTTTTAATAAAATTCATATTTAATTACAGGGGGAGTCCT
This sequence comes from uncultured Methanosarcinales archaeon, assembly GCA_964360565.1. Taxonomy (GTDB): domain Archaea; phylum Nanobdellota; class Nanobdellia; order Woesearchaeales; family ARS49; genus CAYHXI01. The sequence goes on from CAYHXI010000010.1 coordinate 16,313, forward strand.
TTAGCCAGCTACAGAAAATCTAAAAAAGTATATTTCACAACTCCTAACTTGACATTTGCATTTAATGATAATTTGGAAAAAGTTTTTCCTTTCATGCTGGAAAACATAGTGCTACTGAAAACAAATGCTAAATTTTTTTATAAAAATGGTTTTGAAGTTGACTTCGTTGTTGAAAAAGAGAATGAATTAATTGGCATAGAAGTTAAAAGTGAAAATTTCAAAATAAAGCAGCTTAAAAATTTTGTTAAAAAGTTCGGCAGAAAAGCAAAAAAATGTTTTATTGTTGACATTGAAAAAGAAACAAAAATAGAAAATTTTGAAGTAATTCCTGCATGGAAATTTCTACTGCAAAGTTTTAAGTAAAACTTTATATAATTGCTGTAATTCATTCTTAAAATGATCCAAATCGACGGCAGCTTTCTAGAAGGAGGCGGGCAGATAGTAAGAAACGCACTTGCACTTAGTGTATTGACTGGTAAACCATTTGAAGTTACCAATATACGAAAAAACAGGCCTCAACCAGGACTAAAAGCACAGCATGTTCATGCAATAAAAGCTCTCGAGCAGTTGTGCTCTGCAAAAGTTTCAGGAGCAGAGATTGGGTCTGAAAGATTGGTGTTTGAGCCAGGTAAATTTATCGCAAAAAATTTGGAGATTGATATTGGAACGGCTGGCTCGATTTCTCTTTTGCTTCAATCTCTTATTTTGCCGTGCTTTTTCGCAGACAAATCTATTACGATTAAACTTAAAGGAGGAACGGCAGTAAAATGGGCAATGCCAATAGAGTATTTGCAGAATGTGTTTATTCCTCAGCTTAGGAACTTCTGCGAAAAAATAGAAGTTAGTTTAGATAAACGAGGATATTTTCCTGTGGGAGGTGGAGTGGTTGAAGTGAGAATTAGTCCTAGTAAATTCGGTAGATATGATAAAGATGAAGTTTCTGAAACAATTGAAGAAGTTGAAAAACCAGCCAAAGAATCGGAATTATCTCTTCTTGAAAAATTAAGTTATTTGAATAATTTAAGAACAAAAATAAATTTAACGAATAGAGGAAAACTAATTTGTGTTGGAGGAGTATCTCACGCTTCAAAAGATTTAGAGAAAGCAGAAGTTGCACAAAGACAAGCACGTAGAGCGAAAAATATTTTAGCTTCTTTAAAAGTTCCTGTAGAAATCAGCTGCGAATACAGCGACTCATTATGCACTGGCTCAGGAATCACTCTCTGGGCGCTTTTCGAAAACTCAGATAATGATGATGCTCAAATAATTCTCGGAAGCGATGCTTTGGGAGTACATCCAAACAAGTTTGGCTTACCTCCTCAACAAAGAGTTTCGGAGGAGAAAGGAAAAAAAGCTGAAGCTGTTGCAGATGAATGCGCCTCTAATTTGCTCCGCGAAATAAACTCAAAAGCTTGCGTCGACAAACATTTGGCAGACAATTTAATTCCTTGGATGGCTCTGATTCGACCGAGCAAAATAAAAACTTCGGAAATAACTGATCATACTCGTACAAACATTTACACAACTGAACTTTTCTTAGGCAAATGCTTTGAAGTAGATGAGAAGGATAGTGTTGTGCGCAGTAAATAGTTTATCTCTATTTATTGATGCTCTGCAAAATCTTCTTCTTTAATTCTGGCAAGTTCAAGTATTCCTTTGAGTGTGCCTAACTTGAGCTCTTTATGATTTGGAACTACAGTTCCGATTGCACCTTCATTTGATTCTTTGCGTAGAACTATGTGGCTTCCAGTTTGTCTTTTTACAACAAAACCAAATTTGTTGCACAGAATTTTAACACATTCTTTGCCAGAAATTTTTTTAAGCAGCGGCAACTCCTTCCACCTCAAATGTAGTCAAAATAGGATGGGCTGATTCTTGAATAGGAAATTCTTCTAAATACAGTTCAGTAGCTTCTTTCAAATTTTCTAATGCTTCTTCAATAGTTTTACCTTGACTAACGGTTCCAATTTCTGAACATTTTGCAACATACATATCTTCTTCTTTTTGAATTATTGCGGTGAATGTTTTCATAGCAATTTAAGAATTAGCTAAATATATAAATGTTTGCGTATTGTAGTTTAGTGATGGTTCAAACTTGGCTCTTACTTGCATTATTGTCTCCCGCACTTTATGCTATTGCCAACGTTATTGATAAATTTGCAGTTTCTAAACGAGTTCAGAACTGTTTTGCTTACTTGACTATGATATCTGCTGCTTGGTTTTTAGCAGCTCTTGCAACATTTATTTTTGTTCCTTGGAATGATGTGACGATAAGTCAAATATTGCTGGGGATTGTTGCAGGGCTCTCATATAGTGGAGGGTATTATGTTTATTTCTACAGCTTAACTTTTGAAGAAGCATCAAGAGTAGTATCTCTTATCTTTTTGTCTCCTATAATTGTTGTAGGCTTTGCAGCTTTATTTCTTGGAGAACTGCTTCCAATTTGGAAATATGGAGCGATTCTTTTAGCAGTTGTTGGAGCTATTTTAATTGGTCTAGAAAAAATTGAAATAAAACCAATGATGAGAAAAGGTTTTTGGTTAATGATGGTGAGCTGTTTCTTCTGGGCTACTACAAACGTCATAAATAAATACATGATAGAATCGCTATCTTTCTGGAATATGTTTGGATTGCAAGCTTTAGGTTTGTCTTTAGGACTTTCTTTCTCTTTGCTATCAAAAGATGCTAGAAAACATTTAAGCATGGCGTTTAAATGTTGGCATTTCATTCTTGTTTCAGAAGGATTGAATTTTGCAGGAGTACTAATATTTCTTTATGCTCTAACTCTCACAGATTTATCTTTAGTTTCTCCAATAGGCGCTGTACAACCACTTTATTTGCTTTTCTTAACAATATTTATCAGCATCTTCAAACCTCAAATACTTAAAGAAGTAATTAATAGAGAAACTCTCGTGCTGAAAGTAGTTTCAGTATTAATGATAGTTGTTGGAACTTTTTTAGTTGCGATGTGATTACCTCAACAAAGCCAACTTCAAACTCGTCCTCAAATCTCTTAATTCGTAGTCTAGAATTTTCTTCTTATGAGCGTCTTTCTCTTTCT